>JAPLVX010000009.1 GCA_026396945.1 Candidatus Falkowiibacteriota bacterium | reverse complement strand
CAAACTTGAGTTATCTTTATTTATCTCAACCGGAAAATTTATTTGGACGACAAAATTATCAATTTCTAGATCCCAGTAATTGCCTAGAACATTCCAATAGAATTCATCGTAATTGGCCGACGCGGATCGAATGGCATTTTTAACATGATACTTAATCTCATAAAAATTTTCACCCTGGACTTCTACGTTTGGGTCCCCGATTTTATAAGTCACCGTCTCGCCTTCGTTTAAAACTGAATATTTTAAGGGCTCGCCCTTGGCATTGGTGATACTTATCAGCTCGGTTGGCAAAATAAAATCACCATCTTTAGTTTTATATCGCGTCGGCAAAATTCTAAAAATTCCGTGTTTGCCGGTCGCGGTGCCACAATCAGCCAAAATTTTCTCGCTTATGTCTAGGCTGGCATCTTTATTAACGGTAATTTCTGTTTGGAAATCTTTAATATACCAATCAGTGACATTGTCTCTAGCTAAAACCGGCGCCTGCCATAAGAGCAAGAAAATCAAGCTAAGTAAAATTTTTTCAAAAGTTTTCATATTATGGATTTATCTAATCTTTCCAAATTTATAACCTATATATTAAAATCATAATCTAGATCATGGGAAAAATCAATTAAAGGTTCCGGAAATAAAAAAGAGAGCGATTTGCAATAAATCCTCTCTTCGGTTCTGTGGTCGTCGGATCCTGCTTTATTACGATAAACGTAAAAATGCAAGAAATGTAACAACCGATATGATTACCAATACGAATTGGGCAAAGCCTGCTACGGAGGCTAATTTTGTACCATCAGGCAAGGATGCTGAGAGTTTATGTATTACTAAAAAAGCAATACCTGATAATAAAGAAATTAAGAACAGACCTTTTCTAAATTTTCCCATTTTATATTCGATTTGTTAAGAGCGATTTAATTATTTACAAATTATATCATAATATATTATATTTGTCAATATACAAACAAAAATAGGCTAATTTTGGCCTATTTTTACCTTGCTGCAAAGAGGACGGGACGTTTTGGAACGATTTTAAATATTTAAATGAAGAAATCGCCAAAACTTTAGGCGGTTTCTTTACGAAATTATTTTAACATATTCTTACCACTCAACATTCGGATCAACATCCATAAAATTACCTTCGAATACAAGTGCATTCTCATCTTCCGCGCCTTTATAAACTTTTATAATTCTATCAGCTACAGTATACCCGCCTCCATCGTTACTACATATTATATCTTTACCTCTCTCTATTTTAACAATTAATCCGTTTATATCTATTCCGGCATCACTTATTATCTTTTCTACTTTCTCTGGATCTCCGTCACAAAATTGACCTTCGTCTCCGCCTTTTGAGTATTCGCGATAAACAGAGCCTAGGGCTTCTTTTATTTTTGCAGTTAATTGTAATTCTTCAAATTTGCCCACGGGGGTCTCAACCCCTAGATTTTTATTCATTTCCATATTATTTGATTAAATTATAAAAATTTCATATCTATTATACTAAAATTTAACTATTTTGTAAAATAAGAACTGAGCCCAAAAAAGTTCTGTTTTTGACTGCCTCGTGCTAACACGATGTTGCGGAGAGGGTGGGATTTCCGCCTCACTCGCTCGCCGCCGCTCGCTCCTTCGTTGTCCCTTCCGGGGCATAAACTTCGAATTCCTGGCTTCTTTTCAAGAAGCTAAATAAAAAACCAGCTAACGCTGGCTTTTTATTTATCTCCTGCGGTGTACTGTGGTTAAGTACCACCATATAGCAATATTATAAGGCTTTTTTGGACGATTAGCCAGGGGTCAATTTAAGTACGTGGGTCGGGGTCTATGATTTAAGAATGGGACAAATGGGACACAATAACGCAGTTTTCAAACTGTCCCAATAAGTCTATTTTTAGGCTAATTTAAGCAAATATATGGCTATTTTTAAGTAATACTAGGTGCCCCATTCAATTTAGCCTCTTCCGTGGTCACTACACGTAAATAATCCATTATTTTATAACCTTTGAGGTGTTTATGCGGATCCGGTGGCTAAAAGATGATGAAGTTTTTGCTAGAAAATTTGTAGAAGCAACCCGAATGGGCGTTTCATACATAAGTGATAGAGCGGAAATAAATATTATTAAGAAGCTATTAGAAGGTGACTTAAAGGCAAGTATGTTCTGGCTAAAACATCACCGAGAAGATTACGTTACAAAATGGGATATACACGGCAACTTTAAAATGGATCACGAATTAAATGAGTTTGAAGTTTTTAATAGAAAACTTTATCCGAAAAGTCAGTTATAAAATCGATATTTTAACTATCAAAAAGAGGCTTTAATAAAAACCTCTTTCAGCAACCAAATAAATAATTTATTATTTTTTGTTTGTTCTATTGTACGGGGATTGATTAGCAGGCTTTAGGCTAACACCCAATTGGCTGGATTTACTTTGAACACCGCCAACAGGGCGACCTAATTCAAGACCAATTACTCTTGTTGGGGTGTTTCCTTTAGCTAACTGAGTTAACTTTTTTTCTTCCTGTGGAGTCCATTGTTTACCCGCATTTTTAATATATTTCGGCTTATCCATATATTTAATGATTTATTTTTTAATCTTAATCGACCTTTATTAATACTTATCTAGCGATTAGCGGCAAGCTTTTTAATTCTTGCACATGAGTTATATTAGAAATATAAAGCACAATAATAACTACAATAACAAAAACAGCAATAGTTATAAGTTTTTTATATACACCCGCAAGAATATCTGAAATTACAATTTTTAAATACTTTAATATCTTTTTTATTAACCAAACAATGAATCTAAAGGGCGCAAAAATTATATTAATTATTGTGCTCGTCCAATCAATTTTATTGTTATAATAATATTTAGTCATAACAAATTAATGATATCTCAAACCGCTTCTTTTAAGCTCACTTCTAATTTCAAGATAATCAGGAATTGCCCTTGCAATTAAATTCCAAAACTTTTGCGAATGATTAAATTCCCTTAAATGACAAAGCTCATGGACAATAATATAGTCTACAATTTTACTAGGAAGTAGAGCAATTTTATAATTAAAGTTTAAATTACCCTTTTTAGAGTCAGTTTTGCTTTTAATCCTTTTAATCACTTCGTTATAAACAGTAAAAAGTTGGCCATACAAAATACATTTATTTTTACCTAATGGATCAATTTTATCTTTTGACAGACCCCTTCCTTTCAATACAAAAGACACTTCGTCCACGGTCTTGGACTGCCATCCATTTGGAATTTTGTGTTCCATTATTTTCATACTTTCTTATTTTTAACCGCTTCTATTAAATCCGCAACGGCTGAATTTAAAACTTGCAAACAAATTTTTGCAGTATGCTCATTCGGCGTAAATCCTGACGCTGCTTGTTCAAATGGATGAATATAATTACGAAAATCTCTCAGTGCGTGACTAAATTTTTTTACATCTAAACCTAAAAAACCCGCTTCATGGGATACATTAATAAGATTATCCAAAGTCCAATACTGAAATGCTTTTACTTTATTATTTTCATCTTTTGGACTAGATACCGATTGATTAAATTCTTTGGGGTATTTAGCCGCGACACCAAGAAGTAGTCCTTCTAGCGTGCTGCCTGCCATGAAAACGGATGCCAATGGGATTCTGTAAGAACAAATATATTAGAGAAGAAGAATTAATATTTGAGTTATTAAAGATAATCGATAAGGTAGATATGAACGAACTTGGAATATTAACCAGAATGGAAATGGAGATTGAACGCTTAAATAAGTTCCAAAATATGGTGCTTGGCGAAAAACAACCTCACAAAAAACATAAACCCGCAGTTGATATGCGGGTTTATGCTAGATATGTGCTTAAAGAAGGAAGTTCTATTGAGAAGAGAGAGTTACTGGCTAATTTAAGAAGTAAAATTATATTGAAAGATAAAAAGTTAACTTTAGGAAATTACGATTTATCTTCCTCTAAATAAGCTGGCTCTAAATAATTTACAAGATCGACAAAATCGACAAAAGTTTTATCAAAATCGATATCAAACAACAGAACAATAATAGGTGACCACAATTGGTTTAAATTTGAATCGGTTTTTTTAAAATGGATTATATTATCTCTTAGCTCCTTTACTATTTTAAATGAATTCCAAAATTTTTGCTGTTTTATACCAGTCTTTCCTTTACATTTTTCAACTAATTCTATTTTGTCTTCTATAGAAAATCTTCTGACTATTTCATTTTTTTCAATAATTTTCTTTTCGCCTTGTCTTGTTATTTCTACTGTATAGTCAAATGGGATAATCATATTTAAAAATGATTCTACCGCAGTAACAAGCGACACAACTACGCCCATTGTAGTCTGTATGTAATCAAAGATTTTATCATTTTCTAAATCCCTAAAAATATCAGCATCTTTATCGAGTTCTTTAATTTGATTAAGATTAAGCCCTTTTATATCTTTCTCGTTTAACTTTCCAGAAAAAACAGTCATTTTTTTATTATTATCAATTTCCTGTTTTATCTGTTTGGATCTTTCGATAAAATTTACTGCATTATTAAAATTTAGAGACACTGGATCAGGAATAATAACCATAAATTTACCAAGACTTTTAGTCTCAATAGCACTAGTTAGAGCAACAGATGCCCCAGCTTCATGATAATATTTCCCCTGGAATGGCTCAGATAATTTTGTCCTAAAATATGGTTTAATTTTCATATATTGTATAATAACCTTTTTTTATAAAAATTAGTATAATAGATTAAGTTCGCTATCCCAAGTACCCACAGGTAAGTGGGATTTTAGAACTTACCAAAAAGCCCCGTAAATATGAGGCTTCGTGGGTCTATCCGATACTAAATTGTCTTGGCGGAGAGGGTGGGATTCGAACCCACGGTACCCTTGCAGGTACGACAGTTTTCAAGACTGTTCCATTCGACCGCTCTGGCACCTCTCCTAAATTATTCTTCTCTTCCTGAATTACTCGTCTTTTCCTATTTTTACTGATTTTCCAAAAAAATGCAAACTAAATAAAAAACTAATACCCCCTTAATGTTTGAAAATAATTAAAACAGGGACTTCCCTAAGAAATCCCTGGTTTATAAAAATTATAAATTTATTTACTTAATCCCCACCTGGTCCACCACCCGGAAAACCACCTCCGCCCTGAAAACCACCCCCGCCGCCGGCTCTAGTCCCGGTTGCGCCCAATTGCAAGGTGGCGCTCGTCGCTCGATTCGAATTTACGTTGCCCGTCGTGGCGCTCGTCGCCACTCCTGGCTTGGCCACGATCGCCTTGACTCCAAACCAAGCGCCCAAAGATAAGACAATTATAATTAATAAAGAAATTAAATTTTCCTTAAGTTTCTTTTTCCTGGTTGGATCTTTTTCGGTGATATTTTTCATAATTGCTAGCGAACCTACAGGCGCAAGCGGAGCTTGTATCTGAGGCGAGCGACGCAATTTCACGTTCTGCCGCTACTGTGGCAGAACTTTAATTAAATAATAAATAAATTTATTCACTTTTTTATTCGTTTTTTATTCGCTCCGCAAAGCGTCAACTGGATCGAGCCGGCTGGCTTTAAAAGCCGGATAAAAGCCGAAAAACACGCCGACTAAAACGGAAAAGGTGAAACCAATAATCGGACCGGTGCTCGACGAAGCCATAGCGATCCAATTAAAATAGGAAATTATCGGAATCGCCGCCTGGCCGATAATCATCCCGATAATTCCCCCGACCATCGACAAAATAACCGACTCCAGGAGAAATTGGCTTAAAATATCGGACTGTTTGCCACCAATCGCTTTGGCAATCCCAATTTCCTTTGTCCTTTCCGCGACGGTTACAAACATAACATTCATAATCCCGATACCTGAGACTAACAAAGTAATCGCCGCAATCGCCGTTAAAAGAGCGGTCATAGTTTTAGCTGAGGCTTGCGCCGCCGCCACCATACTCCCGGCATCTAAAATTCTAAAATCATCTTCTTGATCAATTCTTAATTTATGTTCGGTGCGCAAAATCGCGGTGATACTCGAAGTGGCCGCGCCGGTATTATCAACATTATCAACTTGAGTGTTAATCATCACCTGCCCTCTAGAACCTAGAATGCTTTTTTCCGCCGTGCTGCTCGGAATAATAACGGCGTCATCAATGGAAATCATGCCGACGCGCGAACCTAATTTTTTCAAGACGCCAATCACCGTTAGCTTCTTGCTATTAACCGTTATCTCGCTCCCCACCGGCGTTTCACCGTTAGAAAATAAATCGGTCACAACGTTACTGCCGACAATCGCCACTGAACTTTTGCTATTAATATCGTCGGCGCTAATCGCTCGACCCGAGGTGATGCTTAAATTAGAAATGGAAATGAAATTTTGATCGGCGCCGACGACGTCATAATTTTTAGTGGTCGCGCCATAAGACACGCTGACATTTGATTCCACTGCGCCGGTTGCTGTTGAAATATGGTCAGCGCCTAAAAGTAATTGGGCGTCAGCCGTTTTTAATTTTGAACTACTGGTAAAACCGCGGCCCCGGTTCGGCATAATTAAAATTGAGTTGGCGCTTAAATTCTGAAATTGGGAATTAACTGATTGTTGTGCGCCCTTGCCCACGGCAAAAACCGCGATGACCGTGGCCACGCCGATAATAATCCCGAGCATCGAGAGGAAGGTTCTGGTTTTTTTAGCGAGCAACGACCCGCCGGCCATTTTTATAATTTCTAAATTCATATTTTAATAATGGCTTTTTAACTTATAATTATTATCGACAACTTGCCCGTCGCGCAAATAAATAATCCGGTCGGCATATTTAGCGACTTCGGCCGTATGCGTCACCATCACAATCGTCTGGCCTTGATTTTTAAATTTAGTAAAAATTTCCATCACTTCCAAACCTGATTTAGAATCCAGGGCGCCAGTCGGTTCATCGGCTAAAATTATTTCCGGGTTATTAATCAAGGCGCGACAGATCGCCACGCGCTGTTGCTGACCGCCGGAAAGTTCGGTCGGCTTATAATGGAGGCGGTTAGCCATACCGACTGACTGCAGTAATTTTTTAGCCTTTTCTTCTCTTTCTTCGGCCGACACCCCGGCGTATAAAGCCGGCAGGGCCACATTTTTAAGTGCCGAGAAACGAGCAAACAGATTAAATTGCTGAAAAATAAAGCCCATTTTTTTGTTACGAATAAAAGCCAGGGTAAAATCATCTTTAACCGTACCGATATTCTCCCCATCTAAAAAATACTTTCCCTGGCTTAAAGGATGAAGACAACCGATTATGTTTAATAGAGTTGTCTTGCCACAACCGGACTCGCCCATAATCGCCACGAATTCACCCTTCTTAATTTCTAAATTTATTCCCTTAAGCACCGGAATTTCTTCGCCGTTAGCCAAGTAATATGATTTATGAGCCGCTTCTAATTTTATCGCTTGTTCTGTCATAAGAAACTAATAATTTAAACTACCACTAACTTATATCAATCGGCAATAAATTTTAATAAACGACGGTGTCGCCTTCTTTCAGGCCGCTGCTTATTTCCACATTTTTCCCATCAGTAAAACCAGTCGTCACATTAGCAATCTGTCCGTCAGCTAATTCAACCGCGGGCTTACCGCCAATATTTCGGACGGCCGTAACCGGCACCGCCAAAACATTGGGCACTTCCGCCGTAATAAATTCAACATTAGCCGTCATCCCTTCTCTGATCGGTGAATCGCTCGGTTTGCTTAAAATAACCCGAACTAAATAAGTAACAATTCCATTAGAACTAGTGGTTGAGGTTAAGGAAATGAAACTAATTTCCCCATTCATAGTTAAGCCGTCAACCGCATCAAAAGTGGCCTGAGCTTTTTCGCCTACTTTTAATTTACTAATATCCGCTTCCTCAATATTAACTTCGATGAATAAAGTATCATTATTAATAATCGTTGCCATGGTTTTGGCCGTACTATCGCCTAAAATAATATCACCTTGTTTATAATTCAACATGGAAACTACCCCGTCAATCGGCGAAATAAGTGTCGCTTGCTCCATATTATATTTAGCTTTATCAACATTAATCGCCGCCGAAGTTAGTTGCGCCCGAGCGGATGCTAAATCAACTTCTGGGATTGGGGCGATCAAAGTAGCGTAATCAGTTTTCGCTTGGCTCAAAGCAATTTCTCTAGACCTTACGGAAATAGTCGCGTTGTTAATATCTTGATCAGCTTGGCTTTTAGCAACTTTTAAATCATTAACTGCTTTATCGTAAGTGATCTGATAAGAATCAACGCTGCTCCGGGCGTTTCTAACCGCCTGGGTAGCACTATTTAAACTGCTAATGGCTGAATTAACGCTGGCCCGGTCAGAGTTAACGGTGGCTTCAAAACCATCGAGTTTAGACTGTGACAGATTAACAAAAGTTACCGTCGCATCCAAAAGCTTCTGCATGTCATATAGATTGGATTGCAAAGAATTTAGGGCCTGGTTGGCTTTCGTGGCCGCGGCGTCCATGGCGCTATAATTGGCGCTATCAAGATTAAGAGTCAAATTGTCTAAGCTGGCTTGAAAACTTTTAGTTTGGAGATAACTGTTTTTGGCAGTATTTAAAGAAGTGGAATCCTTGGCTCCTAAAACGGCCTCAAAATCATCATTAATACTGGGATTGTCTATCCCGAGCACGCTATCAGAATCGCTTAAAGAATGATGCAAGACAATGCTGATAGACTTTATCGTACTGAGCAGGCTAACATAAGCATCGCGAATAATTTGACTGTCGCCAGTATCTTGAAAAAGTTTTAAATTATTAGTCGCGTTGTCTAGAGCGACTTGCGCATTATTAATTGACTGGCTCGCGCTTGATTTAGTTTTATTCAAACTGATGTTAGCTTGATCTAAAGATATCTGCGCCTGATCAATCGCATTTTTAGAATTATTAATTTCCGCGCTCGTCGGGGCGGCATTTTTAGAATTAAAACTGGCTAAGGATGATTGGTAACTAGCATAAGCGTTGCGTAAATCGAATTCTAGGCTTTGGGTCTTGACTGAGGCGATCTTGTCACCCCTCTTAACCTTATCGCCTTCTTTAACAAGAACCTGATCGACTTCCAAATTGCCGGCGACGGGGAAAGATAACTCCACGCCGTCTTTAGCCACCACTTTACCGGACGAGGAAATTGAAATTTTTAGGTCTTGTTTCTTAGCGGTTGCCTGCTTAATCGTTACGGCGGTCGCCTGATTCTGATTTTGTTTATTATAATAATAGTAAGAAGCGCCAGCCACGGCGGCGACTATTAAAAAAATAATCAGGGTTCTAGTTTTGAAAAATTTTCCCCACAGGCCTTTCCTGGCCTTTTTGCTGGCTTCTAAAATTGACTCTGCCATAAATTTAATTAATTAATAAGAACGAATTCAGCTACCTTTTTATCGGCAACACCGCTATTAAGCCAAATGGTAATCGTTTTATCGGCCGTGATATCAGCCAGGGTCGCCTCGACCGCGGTTCTTTGTTTAGTACTAGGATCGACTGCGGTCTTTAACATTTGGATACCGACTGGAATCGTGACCGTCGCTTCGCCCGTGCTCATCGCTTTAAGGCGCGCCAGCATGGCCGCTCGATCAACCGGTGCCCCTCCTTGACCACCGCCTTGACGTCCACCGCCACCGCCGAATCCACCGCCACCGCCCTGGCGCCCACCTTGACCGCCGCCCGCACCGACATTACCGCCAATATTTAAAGACACGACCGGGGCTGGCGACGAGCTTGAAGCGCCGTCTGGCGTCGTGCTACTACTACCAGCCGCATTTCCCCGCCCCCCGGGCAGTTCAACTAATAAAATCGTCGCCTCATTGCCGGTAATTGATTTTACTATTCCGCGAATATCAGCTTGACGCTTTGGTTGACCGAAATCAGGCATACGTGATCCTCGAGCTCCGGCCGACCGGACAAAACTAATAAAAAAGCGAGTAAAACCGGGAAAGCAAAAAAAATACGTGGTAAATTTTTTAAACTTTTCATATTTTCTAAAATTTAAGTTAAATATTATAAATTAATAATTCCTAGGCCTTGATTGTTTTATTTCAAACAAGCCAAAAATCTCCCTTTAGCTCTAATATTTAATACGAAAATTAAAGATTTTTCTTTAATATGCTATACTTATTGTATGTAAATAAGGATATTTTATGAATAATTATCTTTTTTATGCTTTAAACATCTTGCTTTTTGCTTTACCCCTGGCTTTATTTGAAATTAATTTAGAAAAAGCCAACGGCTGGGGCGGCGCTTTTCCTAGAGATAAATGGTATGGCAAATCCTTTATCAAAGACACAAAGTTTGCCAAAATTCTCAGCAAAATAACTCGCTTCGAGGCGCCCTTAAATTACCATGTCGTAATAATGTTTCTGTTCTTAATAGTTTTTTTGAGTGAGCTATACGGCACAAAAAATATTTGGCTAGTCTTATCTTGTTTTTTTGGGGTTAACTTTTTCGCTGATGTCTTTTGGTTCTCCTTTAACTGGCATTTCGATTCCCTGACCCAACTTTTGAAAGGCCCAAATGGTTCAATCACTTGGCATAAGGGTTGGACCAAAATCAAAGAAGAGGCTTATGTGCCGACCAGTTATATCTGGTGGCTGGGTTTAAGTATTATCTTCTTCTTTATGGCCTAAACAAAATTTTTAAAATCCCCTTTTTATAGCGAACAAAAAAGATAGGGCCCGACCCTATTTTTTTTATTTTACCAATATTTTAAATTAAGCTCCATATTTTTTCTTACAGTCCGCCTCGTCGCCGAAACGAGCGAAATCCTGTTCAATTTGGTTAGCTTGGACCTTAAAGCCCGGCTTAGCGGCATGCATAATACCGCACCAATATTTTTCGGTTTGGCCGGCAATCTCTTTGGCATAAAGTAAGAAACCATTGGCGTAGCCGCAATACATACAACCCAGTTTCTCCAATGGATCTAAATAGGCCAATTTATTCCGATCCCGAACTAGAATATAGGCAGACCGTTTAACCTTCTCTATGCCATAAACGGGAAAACAGATCGCCTGATAAAGCGAGACCATAAGATCAAGCAATAGTAAGCCGAGAAGTGGTAACCAAATAAATGGCCCGGAAAAAAGATGGCCCCAAAACCTTTGCAAACGAAATTTTCGATAATTCATATAATGGCTTAAAATTAAGGGCCGCTGACTATGTTATCTGGCCATATCATCATCTGGCTATATCATAGAAGCAAAACCCATAACTTACAAGTTAACTACTTCTGGTTTAATCTCATAAAAAAAGAAACTTTTTTATCAGCCACATAAATTTGGATATGGTTAAGCGAACTTTTTATGGACAGATAATAATTAAAACTCCCTAAATCTAACATTTCCCGGATGTCCATAAATATCTAAGAACAATTCTTGTCGCCGCGGCGAGGTGGACGCTAAAATAATTTTTTTATTT
>JAPLVX010000110.1 GCA_026396945.1 Candidatus Falkowiibacteriota bacterium | reverse complement strand
GCAGTCTGGGCTGACTATTTTGACTATTCCTCCGGCAGAGCTTTAGCGAAGCCAGAGGTCAAAAAAATTCACTATGGCTACTTATGATAACCTGCCGGTCTATAAAGATAGTTATGATTTACTGCTCGGCATATTTATTTTTTCTAAGGCTATGGCCAGGGAATATAAATATACGGTTGGAGAAAATTTAAAAACCGAAACCGTTAATCTGATAGCCAATATTTATCGCGCCAATTGCAGTTTTAATAAAACTAACTTAATTCGCGCCGCTCGGGAAAATATTGAAGTGGTGCGATTATATTTGCGACTGATTAAAGATTTAAAACAAATATCATTACCCCAGTTTATCAAACTTAATGAGTTAATTGAATCAATTTCTAAACAATTAAGTTGGTGGCAAAAAACTATTATTAATCAGGGCCAGAGTCGTCATTCGGTTACGGCCATGACGAGCGCGCCCAATTAGTCCAATAATCCCCTAAGCAATAATTTTGTTTAGGAATAAGCTATTAATAAAAAATAGCTATTCTGCCTAGTTTCGTTTTTTAAACCCAACTAAGCGGAAGAGTTTAGCGATTATTTTCTCCGTGAGCCGGCAACCGCAATACCAATGGGTCGTTCAACAATCGGGGCAATAACGCTGGTCATCGATGCCTAACTCGGGTAATCCCAACAACGCTTGGAATCGCAACTTGAACGCCGGTAATTCCGGGGTCAACCGCAATAACAATAACCGGGCAAACGGCTTTACGGTTCGCTGTCTCAAGGACTGGTTTATAAAAAGGCTAAGATTTTAAATTAGCCTTTTTATATATCCAAAATAATTATATGTCCGACCAACTTTTAACCGATTTATTCTCCGCTTATTACGATGCCCGTCGACATAAACGCAATACTTTGAATGCTCTGGAATTTGAAATTAATTATGAACATAATTTATTGGAATTATACCATGAGTTAAAATCTGACACTTATAAAATCGGGTCTAGTGTGGCGTTCGTAGTTTTTGATCCAGTCCAAAGAGAAATTATCGCCTCGCCTTTTCGTGACCGAGTTATTCATCACTTGGTTTTCAATTATATCAATCCTATTTTAGAAAAAGTTTTTATTAACGACAGTTATAGCTGTCGCCAAGGTCGGGGCACAAGTTATGGTATAAATCGAGTGACTCATTTTGTTAGTTCTTGCTCTAATAACTACCACGATAATTGTTTTATTTTAAAATTGGATTTAGCCGGTTATTTTATGAGTATTAATCATAAAATTCTTTATGAGAAAGTTAAAAGCTACTTGATTAAGCATAATGAAAAAATTAATTTTGATTTGGATTTGGTTTTAGTCTTGCTCTGGAAAATTATTTTTCATTTTTATACCACCAATTGTATTATCAGGGGCGGTCTTAAAGATTGGCAGGGATTACCTAGAAATAAAAGTTTGTTTTATACTCAACCCGGATTTGGTTTGCCGATCGGCAATTTAACCTCGCAATTATTCAGTAATATTTATTTAAATGATTTTGATCATTATATTAAACGGGAATTGAAGTTTAAATACTATGGCCGGTATGTGGATGATTTATTGCTCGTTCATCAAAGCCGAGAGAGATTGAAAATAGCCATCAATGAAATTAGGGATTATCTGCAAAGCAATTTAAATTTGAAACTGCACCCCAAAAAGATTTATTTACA
>JAPLVX010000015.1 GCA_026396945.1 Candidatus Falkowiibacteriota bacterium | reverse complement strand
CACCGGCGCGGCTCATAACCCTAAATTTGGCTTGCATTGTCATCCTAATTGTGATTGTGGCCGATTTTTAGAGATCGGTAATTCCGTTTTTATGCAATATCAGAAAACCGCCAACGGCTGGCAAGAGCTTAAAAATAAAAATGTCGATTTTGGCGGGGGCCTAGAAAGGATTTTGATGGTTTTAGAAAATCAAACTAGTATTTTTAAAACCGATTTATTTACCCGGATAATTTCTAAAATCGCCGCCCTAAGCAAGCAAGCTTATTTGGCTGATGAAAAAAATAGACAATCTTTTGAAGTAATCGCCGATCATCTTAAAGCCGCGACTTTTTTAATCGGCGATCAGAAAGGAATTGCGCCTTCGAATACTGACCAAGGTTATATCATACGGCGTTTGATTAGACGAGCGATCAGATATGGGAAGCAATTGGGGATTGAAACCAATCTTTGGACTAAACAAGTAGCCGAAGTTGTTATCAATGATTACAAAACCATTTATCCCGAGCTAACCCAGAATAAGAATTTTGTGTTTATTAGCCTAGATCAAGAAGAAGAAAAATTTGGGCGGACACTGGAAAAAGGTTTAAAAGAATTTGATAAAATAATGTCGGCCAAAGCGCAAGGAATTTCCGGCCAAGATTTGTTCAATTTATATCAAAGTTTTGGTTTTCCTTTAGAATTATCCCTGGAAGAATTGAATAACCGTGGTCTTAATTTTTCCGTCAGCGAATTGAAGGGTATTAAAGCGGTTTTCAGTGCCGAGTTGAATAAACATCAAGCCTTATCCCGAACGGCCGCAGCCGGTAAGTTTAAAGGTGGTCTCGCCGATGCCGGTATCGATACGACTAAGCTTCATACCGCCGCTCATTTATTATTAGCCGCTTTACGCAAAGTTTTAGGTGATCATGTTATCCAAAAAGGTAGTAACATCACTCCGGAGAGGCTGAGGCTAGATTTCTCTCACCCTGATAAAATGACTAAAGAGCAAATAAAGCAAGTAGAAGATCTAGTTAATCAAGCAATCAATGATAGTTTGGCTATAGTTTGTCAGGAAATGCCCCTGGGCGAAGCCAAGGAAAAGGGGGCGATGGGTGTATTTGCTTCAAAATATGGAGAGAAAGTAAAGGTTTATGGGGTGGGACGGGTAGAAAACGATCTTCTTAAAGACGTTGTTTCTTATGAAATTTGTGGCGGTCCGCATGTAGATAATACCAAGGAATTAGGCCATTTCAAGATCCAGAAAGAAGAATCCAGCAGTTCGGGAATTAGAAGAATTAAGGCAATATTAGAATAAGATCATTTCCCTTGACAATTGCCCAGCTTATCTATATAATTACTTTATTACTAAAAATATTATATAAATTTTAAAGAAACTTTGATAAAGTTTTTATTTTTATCAAATTTTTTGTGTTAATGACAAACAAACAAGATAGCCCCGCAAGTAACGCGGCGCTTAATTCCAAAGATTTTATTGAGATGCAAGGCGAGGTACTGGAGCTCATGCCCTCAGCTATGTTCAAAATCGCACTTGATAGTGGCCATGAGATTTTGGGCCATCTGTCTGGCAAAATGCGTCTTAATAAAATAAGACTTCTGCCTGGTGATCGGGTAAAACTGGAAATCAGCCCCTATGACCTATCTAAAGGCCGTATAACTTACAGATTGTAATTTTAATTTTATGAAAGTGAGAGCCAGTGCTAAAAAAATTTGCAAGGACTGCAAAGTCGTCCGACGCAAGGGTCGGGTTCATGTTATTTGTAAAAATCCTAAACATAAACAGAGACAAGGATAATTTTTTAATTTATGGCAGTAAGAATCTCGGGAGTTAACCTTCCCAATGAAAAACGAATAGAAATTGCCCTTACTTATATTTTTGGTATTGGCAACACTCGTTCTCAGTCGATTTTAGCCGGTTGATAAAAATAAGAGAGTTAAAGATTTAAAAGAAGACGAAGTTAACGCCCTGCGGATTGTAATTGAAAAAAAGTATACCCTAGAAGGTGATTTAAGACGGGAAATTCAGAGCAATATTAAACGTTTAAAAGAAATTAACTGTTACCGCGGTAGTCGTCATACTAAGCGCTTGCCGGCACGCGGTCAACGTACTAAAACTAATAGTCGTACCGTTAGGGGTAACAAAAGAGTAACCATGGGCAGCGGCAAGAACAAGGCCGCTAGCCAGAAGACTTAATAAACAAACTCAGAAGACTTAATAAATAAACTATGAGAGACGAACAAAAAAAACTTCAGGGAACCGAGCCGCAGCTTGAGGAGGCACCAGCCAATGATTTAAGCCCGGCCGTAACCAACGACGTGAAAAAGGTGGAGAAAGAAGAGGAGGAGGAAAAATTTTCTTTGGAAACCGAAACCGAAGAGTTGCC
>JAPLVX010000063.1 GCA_026396945.1 Candidatus Falkowiibacteriota bacterium | reverse complement strand
TAAAAAAAATAGAGGAAAAAATTTATGCCGCCGCCGGGGTTAAATTTAATATTAATTCCACCAAGCAACTCAAAGAAATTCTATTTGTAAAGCTAGAGATTCCGACGACCAATATCAAGAAAACTAAAACCGGCTTTTCCACGGCCGAGGATGAATTAAATAAATTATGGGAACTGCATCCGATTGTCCCCTTACTAAAAGACTATCGCGAGCTGACCAAGCTTTTATCAACCTATATCCGTGCCCTACCGGAATTGATTAATCCGCTGACTGGCCGGGTTCATACTAATTATAATCAAACCGTGGCCGCGACCGGACGCCTGTCTTCTAATGATCCTAATTTACAAAATATCCCGACCAAAACCGACGAAGGTCGTAAAGTTCGCGCCGCTTTTGTCGCCGAGACCGGCTATAAATTAGTTAGTTTTGATTATTCGCAAATTGAATTACGCTTAGTAGCCGACATGGCCGATGATAAGACCATGATTCAGGCCTTTAAAGATAATAAAGACATCCACACGATTACAGCGGCCGCGATCAATGACGTTAAATTAGACGAGGTAACGAAAAAAATGAGGAATGAAGCCAAGGCCGTTAACTTTGGCATTATTTATGGCCAGGGTCCGCACGGCTTAAGCCAGGGCGCCGGTATTCCCTATTTTAAAGCCAAGGAATTTATTGATAAATATTTCCTGTCTTACCCGAAAATCAGAAAATTCATGGAACAGACTATCAGAACCGCCAAAAAGAGCGGCTATGTCGCGACTCTATTTGGCCGGCGTCGACCGCTCTCGGAAATAAATTCCCAAATCATTATGCTGCGCCGAGCAGCCGAAAGAATGGCAATCAATACCCCGATTCAAGGCACGGCGGCTGATCTGATTAAGATCGCCATGATCAAAATTCATAATTTAATTAAAAGCCAGCCGGAGGAAATCAGAATGTTATTGCAAGTCCACGACGAATTGATTTTTGAAATAAAAACTGATAAAGTAGCCAGCTACGCTCCCCAAATTAAAGAGATTATGGAAGAGGTGATAAAATTAAAGGTCCCGATCATTGCCGAGTTTAGCACCGGCGATAATTGGGGCGAGCTGAAATAAGAAAAATATTACTAATAGAGGAGGGTTACGCTAAGACTAATAAAAAAGAGTTATTAATTGAATAATAGCTCTTCCCTAACTCGACTTACGTTTAAAAATAAATTTATAAAGCGGCTCAATAAAACTCCAAATCATTATGACCATAATCATCAAACCATGAAAGTAAAGGTCAAAAATAATATTGGCCACTAAGCCATAAAGAGCGCCGCCGAAATAAATTGCCGCCAGTAGACCCAGGCCAACCCCGCCGAAATTCAAAGAGAATTTGTAAAGGTCGACTATGAAGAAATCGAGTTTCAATTCTTCTTCTTCGTCTAAACGCTGTCGGCCCTGGAATTTGCCTAAGTTTACTTTAGCCCGATCAAGCTTGAACCATCTTAAATGCAAGCGCCAATAGACCCAAAGAGTTAGAAACAACCAAAGAAAACTAAAAATAATGTTTGTCCACCAGGGAAAATCGTAATCAAATTCAATGATTTTTATTTCCGCGATGTCCTGATAAGTAAAGCTATGCCAATGTCCGTATCTAAGATATAAAAACAAATAAATACCGACATTGATTGCCACAACAACTAGGGCTAAAACTTTGGACCAGAACCAGAAATCCTTCTTTTGAGAATCTAATCTCGCTTCTTCGTAAGATGTCATGATTAATTTATTTTTTATAATGAACTAACGATATCTAACCACAAAAAAATTACTATGTCTAGCGGCCCTAAATTTAAGCTAAGCCCTTCTAACTCTATGAATAAGTATCCGAAAAAACCAAAAAAATTTATTTTCGAATCATACCGCCTGAACACCCGTACCAATACGGTAATTTTTTTATATTCTTTTGATAACGGCTTAAAATTCACCGAAACTCTAAGCTGGGGACCGGGAAAAATAGATTGGCAAAAGAATCGTGCTTTGGTAAATAAAATTTTATTCAATCTTCATTTAATTTTGGGGACCGGCTATTATAAAGCCTTTTGTCCGCGCCAAATCGTTATTAAGAGCGGAACCCTAGGTCGCGCAGAAGCGGTCTTTTGGAATAAAATTTACACCAAAGGTTTGGGTGAATTTTTTTATAAAAATAGAATTGATTATCGCGGCCTGATTAATTTTCCTAGCCATTCCGCTAGAAATAAGGCCAGCGGTAGAAATGAAAATGGCGCCGGCCCGCTTAAGTTAAAAGATCGTTGCTTGTGTGGGACGGGCGGCGGTAAAGATTCCTGCGTTGCGGCCGAAAGATTAAAAGAATTAGGCCATGAATTTACGCTTATTAGTTTAAACGATAGTAATATTCAGAAAGAGACGGCTAAAATTATTGGCGCTCCGCGTTTAATTATCAAACGAACGATTGATCCTAAATTATTAGAGCTAAATAAACTCGGCGTTTATAACGGCCATATTCCAATTTCCGCTATTTTTGCCTGGGTCACAGTTTTAACGGCCGTAATAAAAGATTATCGTCACCTGGTTTTTGCCAATGAGGCGAGCGCCAATTTTGGCAATGTTAATTATTTGGGTGAAGAAATAAATCATCAATATTCTAAGTCATTAGAATTTGAGAATGACCTCCGCGATTACCTCAAAAATTCTATTAGCCCGGATTTAAATTACTTTAGTTTATTGCGACCGCTCTCGGAATTAAATATCGTTAAAATATTCTCTCATTATCCAAAATACTTCTCCGCCTTTTCTAGTTGCAATCGTAATTTTTCCCAAACTAGACCAATTAGAACTCACTGGTGCAATGACTGTCCGAAATGTGCCTTTATTTTTTCCCAACTCGCCGCTTTCGTCCCCAAAAAAAAGTTATTAAAAATTTTCGGTGCC
Source organism: Candidatus Falkowiibacteriota bacterium (assembly GCA_026396945.1). GTDB lineage: Bacteria > Patescibacteriota > Patescibacteriia > Patescibacteriales > UBA12465 > JAPLVX01. The sequence continues at coordinate 7,016 of JAPLVX010000063.1, read as the reverse complement.
AATTTATTTCAGAAAAAATCGCTTCTGCCGACCTTCCAAGAACTCTGGGGTGAAACCAGGTTCAAGCCCTTTGAATGTGTGGGCACGCCTGAAGAAGTTAGGGCCGCTTTTCTTTTGCTAGGCGCCAAAAAAGAATGGGACCATGATTTCATTCCTGCTTATTTCAATAAGAAAATAAAGAAAACCATTTTCGCGCCCGGTCGTTTAATTAATAATGCTTTAAAATATCAAGCCGAGCATAATGTTCCAGTAAACTTTCGCCCGACCCTGATTTTGGGTTATGGCCACGAGGGCCATTTTGTCCATGACTATTTAAAAAGACTATATCCTGATTTTAAAATTGGTATTGCCGATCAAAAAAAATTGGAGATTAAAGATAAAAATATTCGGCTCTATTACGGCCTAAATTATCTAAGGGCGCTAAATGACTATGAAGTGATTATAAAATCGCCGGGTCTTAGCGACCGTCTCCCGGAAATTCAAGCGGCCAGAAATTCTGGCCGAATAATTACCACCGCTACCAATATTTTTTTAGATCGCTATGCCGGGCAAACGATTGGCATTACCGGGACTAAAGGCAAGAGTACTACCGCGTCTTTAATCTATGAAATTTTAAAAGCGGCCGGGAAGAAAGTGGCTTTGGTCGGTAATATTGGCTATGATCCGCTTAAGTATATGGCCAAGGAGTTGAGCCCGGAAACAATAGGTAATTCTAAAAAAATATTAAACTCCAGGCAAACGGCCGATTCTAAACAAATCTTTGTCTACGAATTATCCAGCCACCAATTATCCTCGGCTGATCGTAGCCCGCATATCGCCCTGATGATCAATATTTTCCCCGATCATCTGCCCTATCACCAGGGCTTCGCTAATTACTTAAGCGCTAAAACTAATATTACCAGGCATCAAAACGCTCAAGATTATTTTATCTTTAATCATGATTATCCGGCTCTAAAGAAATTAGCCGCCACGACTCCAGCGAAGTCGGTTAATTATTTGAAAAAATGTTCAATTAAGTCCGACTGTCTCTACTATAGTCAGGAAAAAATAATCCCCCTCTCCAAAATCAAATTATTGGGTGAACATAATTTGCAAAATATTATGGCCGCCGTTTGTATCGCTAAATTATACGGTGTCTCTAATGCAATCATTAAGCGCGCTCTGGCTAAATTTAAAAATTTGGCCCATCGCTTAGAATTTGTCGGTGAGCACCAAGGCTTATCTTTCTACGATGATGCGATCTCGACCACGCCCGAATCAACTCTAGCCGCCCTTCAAGTCTTTAAAGAAAAAATTGGAGCGATAATTTTAGGCGGTGAGGACCGAGGTTATAATTTTACCGCCCTCGCTAAGGAAATTGTTAAATTAAAAATAAAAAATATCGTGCTCCTGCCGGCTAACGGTGTTGAGATTGGAGCGGCGATTAAGCGCGCCCTTAAAACGGCTGCCAAAAATTATCGAGCGACAAAAGATTCTTCAGCCGAAAAGAATACTTCATTTCTGAAAAATGTTTCGGCCGAGGCCGCGCCAAAATTTTTCTCAACTTCCAGTTTAGACGCCGCTCTTAAATTTATTTATAAAAATACAGCGCCCGGACGAGTCGTTCTCTTATCGACCGCCTCACCGAGTTATAGTTTATTTAAAAATTTTGAAGACAAGGGTAAAAAATTCCAACAAGCCGTAAAAAAATACGCTAACCGCACTATTTTAATATGATTATCTTTATCTACGGTCCGGACACTTTTCGGAGCCAACGCAAAATAAAAGAATTAAAAGAAAAATTCATTAACGAGGTTGACCCTCGGGCCAGCAGCTTAAATGTTTTGTCGGGCGCGAGTGCTAATCTCAAGAATATTCAAGAAGCCATCGCCACTGGCTCTCTGTTTGTTAAAAAAAGATTAGTGGTAATTGAGAATCTATTTGTTAATAAAACCACGACTCTATTTCCGGAACTTTTAAACTACTTAAAAAAAACTAGCGCCACCACCAAAGATGATGAGGCGACAATTATTATTTTTTATGACGAAGAATTAAATACCAAGGATAAACCGATCCCGGCCGCGGCCAAACCATTGTTCACTTGGCTGAGCCAGCAAAAGTACGTGCAGGAATTCAAAGCCTTAAGCAACGACCAATTAGTTAAATTTATTAAAGACGAATTTAAACAATACGATAAAACAATTAACCCGGCCGCCCTACAAGCCCTATTAACTTTAGTCGGACCGGATCTCTGGCGCCTACATCAAGAAATTAACAAACTCGCCAATTATCAACTAGGAGAAGCGGAAATTAAATTAGCTCAGGTAAAAGAACTCGTCACTAACACTTATGAAGAAAATATATTTGCTTTAACTGATGCTCTAAGCGCTAAAAATAAAAAATTAGCCACCGCCCTATTGGAAGAACAGTATTTAGCTGGCGCGAGCGAAGAATATATTCTAAGCATGTTAATGCGGCAATTTAAAATTATTTTACAAATTAAAGATGCCGACTTAAGTAAAATGGATCCGGAGCGAACTAGCCAAGAATTAAAACTTCATCCTTACGTGGTAAAAAAAGCTTGGGGAGCGGCCAAAAATTTTTCCAGCCAAGAATTAAAAAATTATCTTAATAAATTAATCGAGATTGACTATTTAAACAAAAGTGGGCGCGGCGATCTTAAAACTGAGATAAGTTTATTAATTTCCGCTATTTAAACGGAATTTAAACGCTTGCTTTTTTATAGGTTGTTTGTTATATTTTATCCATAATTTGCCATAACTGATTTTTTGTTGCTAATTTAGGGGCGATTAGCTCAGCTGGTTAGAGCGCAACACTGATAATGTTGAGGTCGGAGGTTCGAGTCCTCCATCGCCCACCAATTTATTTTTACAAAAAAATAATTCATAGCGGGGTAGAGCAGTTGGCAGCTCGCTAGGCCCATAACCTAGAGGTCGTCGGTTCGAATCCGACCCCCGCAACTTGTTTATAATTTTACAATTAAATAGAGCCTCGGTAGCTCAGTGGTAGAGCAAAGGACTGAAAATCCTTGTGTCGTCAGTTCGATTCTGACCCGGGGCACATACATATGAAATTGAACCCGAGAGCTTACTCTAATGCGGGTTTAATTTTATATATTCGGGGTGTGGCCCAGTTGGTCCAAGGCGTCTGGTTTGGGACCAGAAGATCGTGAGTTCGAATCTCACCACCCCGACCATTGACTTATAGATATAATCCTGTTAGAATCAATTATACTAATCAAATTAATTTATATTTAATGTTGTATGCCTAATAAAAAATCCGCCAAAAAAGAATTGCGTAAAAATTTAAAAAGAAAAACGGCTAACCAAAAACAAATGGCTGGTTTAAGAAAATTAATTAAAAATAATCTTGGCCAAATCAAAGATCAAGACAAAAAAGTTAAAAATGATTTTAAATTAACCGTTAAAGCAATCGATAAGGCCGCCAAAAGAGGAATCATTAAAAGAAATACTGCCGCCCGCAAGAAATCACAATTGCAAAGAAAGCTTAACGCCCTTAAATAATCTAAACTTAAATAATTTAAAAATAATCACTCTTTCTTGGAAGCGATGGACCAGCGGCCAATCGCCGCGTTAAAGATATCGCATCTCGGATAGAGCGAAAAAGTGTATGTTAGACAAAAAAACTAAAGAAAAAATTATTAAAAAATTCCGCACTCATGACAGCGACACCGGTTCAGCTCAAGTGCAAATAGCGATTTTAACTGAAGAAATAAAAGAATTGACTGAGCATCTGAAACAACACAAACATGATTATTCCTCTCGTCGCGGTTTGCTCAAAAAAGTTGGTGAAAGACGAAAACTTCTAAAATATTTGCAAAAAGAGAATGCGGCCGCCTTCATGGAATTAGCGCAAAAACTAAAACTGAAAGTCGCCCAAAAGATGCAAGAAGAAGAACAGGAGGAATTAATGAAAGAAAAAAAATATATCTCTCCGGAAGCCGAAGAAGAACTCAAAGAAGAAGAATTGGTTAAATAAAATCTATTAATCCGCCCCTTCACCAGGGCGGATTAATGTTATATAATGAATATACGTGAAATAAATAATAAAAATATGATTAAACATAAAGAACAAAGAATCGGGTTACTCGTCGATGTGGCCAATATGTACCACTCCGCTAAAAATCTATACAGTAAAAAGGTTAATTTTAAAGAGATCTTAAACCAGGGTGTCTCCGGACGAAAATTAGTTCGGGCCACCGCTTATGTGGTTAAAACTGAAAGCGAAGAAGAAATGCCTTTCTTTGAAGCCCTAAGCCAACAAGGCTTTGAAGTAAAGATGAAAGATTTGCAAATTTTTGCCGGCGGCGCCAAAAAAGCCGACTGGGATGTAGGCATAGCGATTGATGCCATTAAATTAGCCGATAAATTAGACGTAATAATTTTAGTTTCCGGCGATGGTGATTATATCCCGCTCGTTTCTTATTTACAAAACAATAAAGGCTGTTTAGTTGAAGTTATGGCCTTTAGAAAAACTACTTCATCCCGACTAGTTGAAGAAGCGGACGACTTTACTGATCTCGGCGCTAATAAGAAATTTTTAATTGCTTAAAAATTAATTTTCCCACAAAATAAAAAATATATTAAAAGGGGAGGGCTTTTTTGAGCTCTCTCTTTTTTAAAAAAAGCTTATCTAAAGAAAGGCTTATGAAATTATCTAAAACTACAAATAAAAAAGGCCCTCGGGAAAGAGCCTTAAAAAATCTTCTAAATTGAAATTCTACTTCACAATTTTGCGCCCTACGGTTAAACCGAATTTATTGCTATATTTAATAATATACAAACCCGGTTTAAAATCACCAGTGGCAATCAATAAATCCCCCTCCCCAATCATGTCCGATTTAACTTGACGGCCAGTGGCGTCAAAAATTTCTATTTTCCCTGGAGGCGCATGAATCGAAATCTTGTCCACAAAAGGATTGGGGTAAACCGAGACTAGCCAGTCATTGATCAGTTTAGATAACTTGGCTTCTTTAGAGCTAGGCGTCGACTTGCCAAAAAGATTTGCCAAAATACAATCAGCGACCGAGCAAGAATCAAGCGATAAAAGTTCACCAATACCAAGCCCTTGGACTAAGGGCTCAAAAGGATCCCAAACCCAAACGTTCTGGTAGCAAGCATCCATTAAGGTCGGGTAAGTACGCAACATGTGACAACGATAATAGTTTAACCCAGTGGCCGAATAATTGCCGGCATAATTTTGCCATAAATTAGTCAGGCCGCCATTAATACCATCAATCAGAATTAACTGATCTTCTTCGGTAACTTGGCTGTCACCATTAGCATCGCCCCTAACCCCATCGACGATCTTAAAATACTGAGTCAAAGTTTTATGGTAAATGTTGCCATAGCCTCCGGGACCAGATTCAGTAATCTCTAAATTAAGAGTAAATTTGTAAGTCTGGCCAATATTCAAACCGCAAGCGATCCCTTCAAATAACCCCAGATAAGCTCCCTTTAATTGAGTATAAGTTGATGACCAGCCAAAACTTGAGTTATCGGTTCCGTATTGGCAGCAATAATTACCGCCATAACAATATCCCTGCGGGCTCGACCACAAGGAAGAGGATTGCCAGTGAAACCAATAATAGTCATCGGGTTGAGCAACGCCGGGCGTGCAAGCAAAACCGGAGTAATTAGCGGTCAAGACGAATTGGATTATTTTTTTCCAGTCATGTATTTCCTTAAATGCATATTGAAGATTGAAATACTGGCCCGGAACCAAGAAGATCGTGTCCTGAAAAGGGGCGAGTGGTGAGCCGGTGATTGGGTGATAAAAACGATAATTGGAGGGCGGTGGCACCTGCCCGCTAACAATAGGCACGGCACTAAATATAGCGCCAATCATAAATACGGAAATCAGCCATTTTTTCATGATATTGGTATTAGGGTTAATAAATTGTCAAACAACTAACACCGAACATTATCATAATTATAATATACTGTCAATGTTATCAATAACCTTTACAAAACCCTTATATTTATATAAACTAAAGATTAATAAATAATAAGAAATAAATCTCTTGTCCGCTAGATAAATAGAGCTGTAAGAGGATTCTTATAGTCTGTAATCTATCGGCCAAGCTCAACAAATTTTATGGAAAACAAAGAAAAAATTGTCTCCGGCGAGTGGCTCGGCCGACCCCTCTCAATTAGAACCGGGAAAATTGCCCAACAAGCGGACGCCGCTGTCTGGGTACAATATGGCGAAACTGTGGTGCAAGCGACGGTAGTTCAGGCTAAAACCGAGCGGGAAGGAATTGACTTCTTCCCTTTAATGGTAGAGTTTGAAGAAAAATTATATGCCGCCGGCATTATTAAAGGCTCGAGATGGGTTAAACGTGAAGGCCGACCAACTGACCAATCAGTTTTAACCGGACGCATGATTGATCGTTCAATCCGGCCCTTATTTGCTAATGGGGATAACCGTGATGTCCAAGTTATTATTACTGTCTTAGCGGTTGATCAAGAAAATGATTATGACATTGTTTCTTTAGTCGCGGCTTCGGCGGCACTCGCTATCTCCGGTCTTGATTGGCAGGGTCCGATTGGCGGCATTCGCATCGGCTTAATCGAGGATAAATTTATTTTTAATCCGACCTACGCCGAACAACTGATTAGTACTTTAGATCTAATTGTGGCCGGCACGACCGAAAAAGTTATTATGATTGAAGCGGGCGCTAATGAAATTCCGGAAACGACTATTCTCAAAGGGATTCTGGCTGGACAAAAAGAATTAGGTGGTGCCATTAATTTAATTAAAGAATTACAAAAAGTCGTTAGCTCGAAAATTAAAATTGAAAAAACTAAATTACAGAGCCCGGAAGAAAAAGAACAAGAGGCCGATAAACAAAAAACTTTAGCCCTGGGTGAAGATTGGTTAAAAAAGAATATTTACTAAAATTCTTACATATTGCTCCTAATGGATTTTCATTTTCTACAACCACGCTTATTGCATTTCTCAAAGAAGGCCTAAACGTTAAATTTTTACCAATT
>JAPLVX010000080.1 GCA_026396945.1 Candidatus Falkowiibacteriota bacterium | reverse complement strand
GTCAAGCGGATTATCCTTTTTGCTCTGATCCGCCTTATTGATGAAATCTTGTAATTTTAATAAGTCTGACATATTTTTATACTTAATTAACAAGTTTTAAATAAAGATATTTTTTAGTTTACGCCATTAGCGCGTGATAAAGTAAAAAATAAAACTTAAAATTAATAAAGTCGCGACCGGCATCACTACTTTTTGGAAAGGGAAGTAAGCGCGGTTATTATTTTTAGCTTTTAAGCGCTTATAAGAAAAGTTGGCTAGGGCGAAGAAGATACTGCCCAAAATAATTCCTAAAATTAATTTGTCAATCCCGAATAAGCGATGATTCGGATGGCCAATCAGATCTTTGGCCCAGAGCGGCCAAATAGTAAAAGTGTAATAAAGAAGAAAAATAGTGATATCTCTTAAATCACGATTCCCCCAGGTCCAATTTTTTTTATTAAAATATTCAATTGTCCAAAGGCTGATCGCGACCAGCAGGCCGCCGATCCAAAGACCGGCAATAGAATCATCAATGCCAAGATATTCCGATAAGCCGAGCCCGGCGCCGACCGCCACGATACAAACCGGGCAAATTGCTTGGGCCGGAGCGGCGATGAGCCCCAAAAAAGCGCCCAGGCCCAGGTTAGTAAAAATATAAGAAGATTTTTTAGACATAGAATTTATTTGTTCAATTGGGGAAGCTATTTAAGTTATTTAATTTCAGCTTCTTATTTAATTTTAGTTTCAAAAACTTGGATTATATCAACATCACCGGTTAAACAATTTTTACCGTCGAATAAAAAAGGTACGGCCAGACCTTGATCAGTGTTTAGACCACAACCTTTTGCTTTAGCGACCATTAGATTAGCATTACTTTGGTTTTGTGAGACCTCTAGTTCGCGGAATTTAATCTTATCTTTAACTTTGTTGGCGTTAATAAAATCCTCGACATTTTTACAATGCTGGCAACTAGAGCTGTAAAACAAAATCAGCTTGGGACGGCTGGCGACGAGAAGGGCAATTGTAAAAACTAAGATAATTGCGATAATAATCGCCAGAATATTTTTTAACTTCATATAATTATTACTTGAATATCCGTAGGGATATTTTAACATGAAATTTGTTTCGGCGTCTATTGTTTGTTTTTAACGGTAATCAGATCTTGGTTCTGGTCTTTCTATTCCTTGGTCTTAACCTTTTTTATTCCTTAGTTTCAACTCTTTGTAAAACCTCTTTGATAAAATCAAGTTTAGCGATTTCTCTGGTGTCCTGTTGACCGCGGTCGCGGACATTAAGCCGAGGTGAATTAATTTCTTTATCGCCGATAACAAGCATATAGGGAACTTTTTCTTGGCTAGCTTTGCGGATTTTATTACCGACTGTTTCATTATTATCATCTATCTCCACCCGGATTTTATTATCTTTCAATTCTTGAGCGAGTTTATGGCAGTAATCCAAATGAGTTTCGCCCACGGAAATTATCTTAACCTGAACCGGGGAGAGCCAGACCGGGAAGGCGCCGGCGTAATGTTCGATTAATATTCCCAAGAACCTTTCCGGGGAACCGATAATGGCCCGATGGATCATAATTGGAGTTCTCTTTTTTCCATCGGCGGCGGTATATTCCAGCCCGAATCTTTGTGGCATTATAAAGTCCAATTGAATTGTGGAAATTTGCCATTCCCGGCCCAGCGAATCGCTAGAGATTAAATCCATTTTCGGACCGTAAATCGCCGCCTCACCCTCAGCCCTAAAGAATTCGACTTTATTTTCTATTAAAATCTCTTCCAATATTTTTTGCGCCTTTTCCCAGACGAGTGCCTCGCCTAAATATTTTTCCGGTTTTTTGGGATCCCAAAGAGAGAGCCGGATTTTGTATTTCATTTTATAAGTTTGCATTGCTTCTCTCACTATTTTTAAAACTGCCACAAACTCTTCTTTTATCTGGTCTTCACGACAGAAACAATGGCCGTCGTCCTGGCAGAAACAGCGCAAACGAGTCAGGCCGCTCAATTCTCCCGGCCTTTCGTCGCGGTAAAGATTGGCAAAATCAGCAATCCGCAGCGGTAGGTCTCGATAACTTCTAGCCTGAGCGGCGTAAATTTGCGTATGTTGCGGGCAGTTCATTGGCTTGAGGAAATATTCCTCGTCAGTATAATTGGAAACTACTCGGAGCATATCGTCTTTATATTTTTCGTAGTGTCCGGAAATTTTAAAGAGTTCGGCCTTGTTAATATTGGGAGTATGAACTTCTTGGTAGCCGATAGAGCTTTGCAATTCGTTACAATAATCAACGATTAATTTTCTTATAATCGCCCCCTTATTAGTATAAAGCGGCAAACCCGGTCCGACCAGATCTGAGAAAATAAACAAACCCAACTCTTTGCCTAATTTTCGATGATCGCGCTTTTCCGCTTCAATTAATAATTTCAGATAATTATCTAAGTCTTCCTTGGTATCATAGGCTAAACCATAAATACGGGTCAGCATTTTATTTTTTTCATCACCCCGCCAATAAGCGCCGGCGAGTCTTTGCAGGTTGAAACTACCTGGCTTTATATCTTTAGTTGACTCAAGGTGCGGTCCGCGACAAAGATCAGTAAAAGTCCCGACGGTGTAAAAGCTAACCATTGTTTCGCCCTGAGTTCTTAAATCTTTAAGGAGTTCGATTTTGTAGGTGTCATTATTAACCACCGAATTCTTAATGGCCAGGTCTATTTTTTCTTCGCGCCGAGAAAACTTTAAATTTTGTTTTACATAATGCGCCATCTTTTTTTCAATTTCTTTTAAGTCAGTCTCGCTGATTTTTTGTTCGCCGAAATCAATATCATAATAAAAACCAGTTTCAATCGCCGGGCCAATAGCCAGCTTAGCGTTCGGATATAATTCTTTAATCGCGTAGGCCAAGAGATGAGCCAGGGAATGGCGTTTAGTCATGATATCGATTTTGATTTCCTCGT
>JAPLVX010000102.1:2121-4970 GCA_026396945.1 Candidatus Falkowiibacteriota bacterium | reverse complement strand
ACGCCTAATTCATTAACTGAACCGAAACGATTTTTCGTGGCGCGTAATAAACAATAATTATTATTCACTTCATTTTCCAAGTAAAGAACCGTGTCAACGATATGTTCTAATGATTTCGGCCCGGCGACCTGGCCGTCTTTGGTAATATGGCCAATTAAAATAATAGCGATATTATTCTGTTTGGCTAATTCTAAAAATTTAACCGCCCCGGCTCTAATCTGACTGACACTCCCGGCTTCGGCCGGAATTAGGGCGGAGTAAATAGTTTGGATAGAATCAATAATCATCAATTCCGGGGCTAATTTGGCGGCCGCCGCAATAATTTTCTCGACGTTCGTCTCACTAACAAATTTTAGATTTTTTAAATCACAATGCAAACGATCAAGGCGAGCTTTAATTTGATTAGCCGACTCTTCCCCGCTCACATAAAGCACACTGCTATTTTTATTTGCTGTCCTATCGCCTTTGCTCAAAGCATCGGCCAGCTGGGCGACTAAAGTTGACTTACCGATTCCCGGTTCACCAGCTAAAAGGATTAAAGAACCGGGCACTAGGCCGCCGCCTAAGACGCGATCAATCTCGAGAATGCCGGTTTGGAAGCGATCTAATTCCGTACTGGGCAAGTGGCTCAAATCAATTAAATTAGCTCCGGAAATTTTCTTCAGGATTTCTTTTCGCTGTTCCTTGCTGTCAATTACTGATTCGCTCAAGGTTCCCCAGGCGCCGCATTCCAAACAACGCCCACTCCATTTCGGAAACTGGGCATCGCAGTTCGAACAAGAAAAAATTGTTTTTAGTTTTTCTGCCATAAATTTTTCCCCTCCTTATTTCTCAACCTTTCTCAACCAGCCAATATTTCTTCAGCTTGATTTATTTATTAGCCCAACGAACATCATTCACCAACCAATTGTCATCAACCCGCACATAACCCAAGGTCAGATTCTGCGAATAAGGCGTAGCCTTATTAACCGCCTCGGTGCTTTCCCGGCGCAAGGTGGCGACGATGACCGTCGCTTTGCCTAGCTTAGCATCAAAATTATCAACCTTGAAAGATAAAGCCTTGGTCTCAATGTCATAATAAGTTTGGGCGGCGTGGTCGCTGCGTAATTTAGCGGCATAGGTATCAACCCAAGCGCTTAAATCCTTAGTCATAAATAATTTAGAGTCCTCAATATTACCATAATTAGATTGTTTAGAAAAAGATCCGAATCTTTCAAGGTGCGGCGCTTCTTTGGAAACATCATATTTCTGATAATTGCGCGGCTTAGTGCCCGGCGTGCTCGTACTTATCTCTGGCTTAATCAGCGCTGGGTTAATTGGCTTGGCCGCTCCCGGTGTTGGAGCAACCGGTTTTTTAAACCAAACTAAATAAATAATAATCGCGATAATTAAAAGACCGACTAAAAGAATTAAAATTAGGGCGCGTTTACGATTAATCATATAATTAAAAATAATTTATGTTTGTTGGGCGTTGGAGCCGGCTTCGTCAAGGGAATTATTCTTTAAATTTTCTTCAAATTCTTTTTTTGCTTCTTCAATTTCTAATAATTGGCGCGGATCCGAAGTAATTAATTGATCTTCAGAATAAGAGGCCACGACCTTCATGGCCACGTGCTTATTGCCGGCAAAAAAGATTCCTTCCCCGACGCCGCATTCTAATAATAAATATTTTTCTCCCTCGGTCAAAATAAAAGTTTTTTTAATTAAGTCGATCGCGGCCGGGGATTGCTTGAGTAAAATTTGCAGGGCGGAATTAGTAATAATCGCTTGCCCGTAGGGTGAGGTTAAAAAATCATTAACGTCTTGGGTAATGGTTGTTACCCCTAAATAATATTTACGACAACGTTTAACCAGCGCAAAAATAAATTTAGCGCTGTCTTCGTGTTGCATCATCCACCAGGCTTCGTCAATTACTAAAATTCGTTTTTTCATTTCACTCCGAACGACATTCCAAATATAGTTAATGATGGTATAGATAGCCAAGGGCCGAAGTTCATCTTCTAAATCCCGGACCGAAAAACAAACCAATTGATTATTCATTTCCACGTTGGTCAAGTTATTCAATAAGCCGGCAAAAGTCCCCTCGGTGTATTTTTTTAAGCGTAAAGCCAAATCCGCTCCGCCCTCCATCCCGTCCAAAACTTGTTCAAAGTCCGACATGAGGGGTGGCTCGATTTTAGATAAATCAGAATCCGGCGTAATATCTTTTTTAGCGTAAGTCTCAAGCAGCGCCCGATCAACAATGGAATCTTCATCATAAGTCAGGTTGCCAATCATTAAACGGACTAAACCCTTAAGCGTAATAACCGCGCTTCGGATAATATCCTTGGGTTTTGAGTCATCGCCGATTGAACGCGGCAAATCAAAGGGATTAATTTTATTTTCCGAGGAAAGCGAAATATTAATATAAGTGCCGCCCACCGCTTCTGATAAATATTTATACTCATGTTCCGGATCAATAATAATTACCTCCGTTCCTAACATTAGAGAACGTAATACCTCTAATTTAATGGCGTAACTCTTGCCGGCCCCAGCGGTGGCGAAGACGACCGAGTTAGCATTCTGCAAACTGAAGCGATCGAATAAAATTAAACTATTATTATGGCGATTAATCCCGTATAAAATCCCCCGATCGCTGGTTAATTCGCTGGAGATGAACGGAAAAGACGAGGCCACCGGCGAAGAATTCATATTAAAAGTAATGGCGAGTTCATCGTTGCCGATTGGCAAGGTTGAATTAAAGCCCTGTGCGGCCTGAAAATAAACCCGGCGGGAAAAGACTAAACGAGAACCAAAAATATCTTCTACTTGATCGGACATCCGATCTAATTCTTCGGTGCTGTCGCTAT
>JAPLVX010000102.1:0-2085 GCA_026396945.1 Candidatus Falkowiibacteriota bacterium | reverse complement strand
TACAGGGCAAATTGAAAAAATTTCTCCGTCCCCTGGGTCAGGGCGTCGCGTAAAGACTCAATGTCGCGCAAAGCGGTTTCCCGCAAGGGGTCGCGGGCCGCTCCTTTTTCCGCGTCCGAAGCAATCTGCGCCTCGAGAACGCCGACTTTGTTCTTTAATTGTTTTAGAATAACTGCGCTCGCCACCGGATAAAAGAACATGGAAATATCAAAGGTCAGGTTTAAATTAATTACCGGCGCAAACCAGCCGACACTGATATAACGCGGGTAATTAATAACAAAAATCGTCCGGACAAATTTGTCGCCTAAACGCAAAAGGGTCGATTCAATTTTCATGCTCGCCGGCGAGATAATATCGCGCACGGAAATCACGCCCCGACGAAAAGCTTTTTCCTCTTCAATAATCTCCCGGGTTAACTCCGGGTCAAGTTCAACCGGAGCGGCTTTCTTGGGATCACGATCGGTCAAGTTAGTTGAAAGAGTTAATTTATTCGGTTGGGCTTCAGATTTTTTAAAATTTATCATAATTTTTTATGATTTTAAGATTCAACCCGCATTTTATCAATTTCTCCTAAATTTTGATTTCTAGAAGTTTCCGGATTATAGGTACGGTAATATAATTCAATTAAACTTTGCGTATCGAGGCGAATAATACTTATTCCCATTGCCTCCAAACCGCTGGCGACACTGTCGATGCGACGATCAAGCATTTCTTGATAGCGTAAAAAAGTTTTTTCTTTTAATTTAATCCCCGTCGCCGGCCGAAAGGCTTCACCTAATTGAGAAATAAAATTTTTCTTCTTATCAGACAAAGCATTATAAGGAATGATGATATAAAAACGTTTATTCATTATTTTTCCCAAGGAAGTTAGCTCTCTGATATAATTAATATACTCCGAGGTTTGCAGTTTCAAAAGTTTATTGGTCTGCTCCTTTTCCTTCGTCCGCAAATATTCTAAATAACTTTCAATATCTAGCTCGCGCGACTGAATCACAATTTGCAAAGTAAAGGACAAATTATTTAAGAAGCGAATATAAGAATCAACGACTGCGTTCTGCTCGTCTTCGCTTTTTAAGGCAAAGTTAATACTCGAGGCGAGTAGTACCGCCCGTAAAGTACCGTCCTTCAGCACGACCGTGTTTTCTTTAATCTCCGAGATATCTAAAAAATTCTGAGTTGAGGCGCTGATTTTATTGTTGCTGGTATTTTTTGACATAAAATTAATTAAACTGGCTTAACGTTATCGGCGGGCTCAGCTTGTTTATCAACGCGCTTATCTTGATCGGGATTATTTCCTTGATAATGCCCCTGAGTATCAACCACTAAAGATAGATCGGCTAAACGGGAACTTTTAAAAGCGTCTTTGGTTCGGGGCTGATAGTCGCTTTTTACGAGCGGGGTTATTTCGGGAATCGCTTCAAGCCTCGCTTCATTATTCCAAATTCTTAAATTTGGTCGCCGCAAAGTTCTGACAATACTAACCACGAATAAATGAAAGGGTTGGCCGTTCATTTTAACAAAGGCAAACAGAACCGCTATCCCAAGAATCGGGATTGCTAGGGCCAAAAACAAGGTAAAATCAAATAATTTATAAAAAATACCAATGAGAGCCGCTGTCCCAAGAAGTATCAAAAATTGCCGGGTTGTAATCGGTCCGATAATCTTACTTTCCACATCAATAAATTGTGGGACGGTAAACTGCTGCATATTTAAAACATTAATTTTTTATTCAAGGCAACGATGGCGGTGACTTCTTCCCAGGTCAAACATTCTCTTTTTTCTTGCTGGCGACGACTGATAATTTCTTTTAAGGGCACTCCTTTAGTAAAAGCTTCCTGGCACATTTTCAAATACAGCCGATTAATTATTCCCTTCCGCCAAGCGACCACGCCGGCAATCATTTGGTCATAACCGGTTTTTTCTAATAATCTAATTTTATTATAAACTTTGTTAACAATTTCGGCGGGCGCATTTCCTAAACGACGGAAATTAACTAAATCTAAGAATTGCAGTTCTTCAATCGGACCCATTATTTTGGGCATGGGACGAATATCGGCCACCCGGGGATGATTAGGATCAGCCGCT
>JAPLVX010000041.1:1624-3672 GCA_026396945.1 Candidatus Falkowiibacteriota bacterium | reverse complement strand
CGGAATACGAGTCGTTCGGAAATTGTCGCGATTAGACTAGAGAAGAAATAAACCTATTAATATAATAAGCAAGAGATGATATGGATTGGTTAAAAATAAAAACAATTTTAGGAGATCAGCCAAAATTCCGCTACCAGCAAATTGAGCGGGCGCTTTTTAAAGAAGTAATCAGCGATTGGCAAGAAGCGAGCAACTTGCCTAAAGAATTGCGAGAGAAATTAGCCGTGACCGCCCCCCTTGATCTACCGGCGGAGTTTGTCGGCTCGATTAGCCAGGGTAGCGTTAAGGCACTTATGACTTTAGCCGACGGTTTAAAAATAGAAACAGTGCTCATGAAGTTGAATGATCGCTATACGGTTTGTGTTTCCTCTCAAGTCGGCTGTCCCTTGGGCTGTAGTTTCTGCGCGACCGGAAGCTTGGGTTTCAAAAGAAATCTGACCGACCAAGAAATCATCAATCAAGCCATTCTTTGGGCGAGATATTTGAAATCTAAATCAGCGGCGATCGACAATTTGGTTTTTATGGGTATGGGTGAACCCTTCTTAAATTATGATAATGTCATGAAGGCAATTAAATTTTTAAATAGCCAAGCGTCTTTAAATATCGGCGCCAGAAAAATTTCCATTTCCAGCGTTGGCGTTACTGAGGGCATAAAAAAAATGGCCAAAGAACCCTGGCAGTTAAATTTGGCAATTTCTTTGCATGCCACTCGCGACGACTTGCGTTCCGAGCTTATCCCCACTAATAAAAAATACTCGATAAAAAAAATTATTCAAGCGGTTGACGATTATATTGAGGAGACCGGCCGCAAGGTCATGTTTGAATATATGTTGATTAAGGATGTTAATGATTCGGATGAGGACGCCAAGGCTCTGGCCAATTTAATGCACGCTCCGCTGTATATGGTTAATCTAATTGCTTATAATCCGACCGGTAAATTTAAAGCGCCGACGTCTGACAGAATTTTAAGATTTAAGCAGATCCTAATCGATGGCCGGGTTAATGTTACTTTGCGAAGAAGCTTGGGCCAAGATATTTCCGCGGCCTGCGGACAGTTACTAGGAAAATAAACTAGGGAAATAAATACGTACCCGAAAATGCTATATAAACTTTTTAAAATTTCTAATAAAACTAAAATTCTTGGATTAAATAGCGGCAACCTAACTTATATTTCCCGAATGAACCCCCGCGCTCGGCATTTGCGCCTGGCCCTCCATAATAATGGGGAAGTAATTTTAACGCGTCCGCGCTACGTCAGCGAGAAATATGCGACTGCCTTTTTATTATCCAAAGGCGCCTGGCTTGAGAAGCAATTAGCTAAAATTAAAAACAGTAAAAACTTTTCTCTTTTGAGTGAAACCAAGGCAGAATATTCAGTTAACCAGGCCAAGGCTCGGGCGGTAATTACCGAACGCCTATCGTATTTAAACGCGGTTTATAATTTTAAATATAAATCTATTAGTATTCGTAATCAGAAAACTCGTTGGGGAAGTTGCTCCCGCCGCGGGGGTTTGAGTTTTAATTATCGCTTAATCTTTTTTTCACCTCAGGTGATAGACTATGTAATCGCGCACGAGCTTTGCCATTTGAAAGAATTTAATCATTCAAAGAAATTTTGGGATTTAGTGGCCAGGGCAATCCCTGACTATAAAAAAATCAGGCGAGAATTGAAAAATCAGAATTTAACTATTTAAACTATCATTAGCTTTTTTCCACATTTTTTGCTATAATTAATATTTAGATTGATTAATTTATAAATATTTTAATAAATTTAACCATTAGCCATATGTTTGCTTTGCCCTTATTACCCTTTGCCAAAAACGCCTTGGAGCCCTATATCTCTGAGAGAACCCTAGAGTTCCATTATGGCAAACATCATCAAGCTTATATTGATAATCTTAATAAGTTCGTGGCTGGCACCGAATTAGAAATGGCCAGTCTAGAAGATATTATTTTAAAAACTAAAGATGATTTGGAGAAAGTAGCGATTTTTAATAACGCCGCCCAAAATTATAACCATACCTTTTTCTGGAATAGTTTAAAACCCA
>JAPLVX010000041.1:0-1597 GCA_026396945.1 Candidatus Falkowiibacteriota bacterium | reverse complement strand
CAATACTCAAATGTCAGAGGCAATATTAAATTTAATAAATACTAATTTTGCTTCCCTGGATGATTTTTATAATGAACTCAAAACAGCCGCCGTATCGCAATTTGGCAGTGGTTGGGCCTGGTTAATAAAAGAAGGAGATAAGTTAAAAATTATAAAAACTGCCAACGCCGCTTTGCCTGATTTAAAATCAAGTAAACCCTTATTAGTGATCGACGTCTGGGAGCACGCTTATTATCTTGATTACCAAAATCGACGTCTCGATTATGTCGAGGCGATCATTAGAAATTTATTAAATTGGGATTTTGCTCAAGCTAATTTAGAAAAATAGAATATTGAAAATAAATAAAATAATTCAGAGTAAATAAAATAATCGCGTAAATAAAATAATTATGTATCAGAACCCCTATATAAAACTTAAGCCTAAGACCAGAAAACCCTATACTTATATTTATCTGATCCGCCACGGCAATCCCGATTATACTCAAGAAAAAGATTTAGGTGAACATAGAATGCCTTTGTCGGAGTTTGGCTTAAAGCAGGGAAGACTATTGGCCAAACGATTAAAAGCCTTGAAAATTAGTAAGGTTTACTCCAGTGAATTAACCCGTGCTCAGGAGACGGCTCGATTATTTACTAAATTATATAAGAAGAAAATTTTTATCGATAAGCGTTTAAATGAAATTGATTGGCTTGATTGGTATCGCATCCCCTATTTCAATATGTCAGAAAAAAGACGGGTCAAAAAATTGAAACACTACGCTAAGCTTGACCGAAAACTAGATCAGATGCAAACCAAAACTCGACGTTTGGTCGCGGATATTTACCGACAGAATAAGGGTAGGAGCGTGGCCTTGTTTTGTCACGGCAATATTATCAAAGCGATTTTGTCGGGTATTTTAAACGCGGATGTCATCGGCTTTTTATCTTTGGAGATTTATCAAGCTTCAATCTCTAAGTTAGTAATCGATAACAACGGTTTCGTCAAAATTGATTCCATCAATAGCGTTAGTCATTTACGGCGGGCCCCCGAAGAAGATCTATTTATCACTTTATTAGATTAAGCGCCGTTTATATTGACACAATTTAAATTTTCCTTTATCTTATCAAAGTAGAGGTTCGACCTCTATTTTGTAATAATTAATCAACATGTTCTCTATTTTTCTTGCCTCATTTAGGGGCGGAGAGAACAGACGTCAAAAAGAAAAATATGTCAAACTTACCAAAAATTGAGGAGCTCTTAAAGGCGGGCGCTCATTTCGGCCATCGGACTAATCGTTGGCACCCGAAAATGAAGCAATTTATTTTTACTTCTAAAAACGGGATCTACATTTTAGACTTGAATAAGACTCTAGTCAAACTGCAGGAGGCTTTAGATTTTATTAGTCAAATGCTTGGCGAAGGGAAAAGCATTTTGTTTGTCGGTACTAAACCGCAAGTAAAAGCGCCGCTCAAGAAAATGGCCGAAGAAACCGGGCAACCTTATATAGTCGGTAAATGGTTAGGCGGTTATTTAACTAATTTTACTATCGTTAAACGCTCAATTAAAAAATATACTGATTTGATTGAGAAAAAAGCAGCTGGTAAATTGGATAAATAT
>JAPLVX010000019.1 GCA_026396945.1 Candidatus Falkowiibacteriota bacterium | reverse complement strand
TTGGCAGCAAATTCCCGGGGATGCCTCGGCCCAGAATTACTTGCAGCAATTAGATAACTTGAAAAAGACTGGCTCCTTGCCCTAAATTTTGTTTAGCTTTAATTTCGTTTGGCCGGCCATTCGGTTTCGGCGCCTAGCCATTTTACATTTTTATTTTAATATTTTTAAAAGACCGGGCTAAGCCGGTCTTTTAGAGTATTAAGAGAATTTTTGGGCGGCGACATTATCTAGAAAGTTCTGGGGCAGTGATATTATCTAAAAATTTTTTGATTAATTAGAGTCTTGATAGCCAACCAACCGTCCTTGGCTCTTATTTATTTGCCGGCCGCGTAATTACGCCGCTGATAACTAATGGGTATCTCTTGAATTTTATAATTATTTTTTAAAAGTTGGGCGGTTAATTCCGGTTCTAATTCAAAGCGCTTAGCCTTTAACTTTATTGACGCTAAGGCCGAGCGCGGAATTAATTTTAAACAAGTTTCCATATCGCTCAGCTGGGCGTTAAATAATAGATTGCTTAAGTCAGTTAAAAATTTATTAACTAAATAATGCCCTGACCAGGATTTATTATTTAAGAAACGGGAACCATAAAGAGCCGTATTCTTCGGTAGCGTCTTTATCTTATTCAACAACCTAACTATATCTCGGGGTTCATATTCTAAATCCGCGTCGCAGATAATGAAATAATCGCTCTTAGCTTCGCTCAGTCCACGTCTAACCGCTGTCCCCTTACCTTGATTTTTAGTTAAACTTATTAATTGAAATTCGTAATTATTTTTTAAATTTTTCAATTTCTCTAGGCTGCCATCATTCGAGCCATCGTTAATCACGATCACTTCTTTATCTAATGCCAAATTAAAAATTTTAGGCAAGGACTCGTTGATTAAACGGGCTTCATTATAAATAGGAATAATGATTGATAATTCCGGCATAAACTGTTTAAATTTTGGCGCTGGAGTAACGGTAGAAAAGGCGTTTGCCAATTTCTACGACAATTAAATAAAGGAAAACTGTTAGACCGATTGCCGCTAAAGCTTTTAAGGGCAAAGATCCAAAATTAAATAAATCTTTTAAGCGAGTAGTGACAAACAAAACGCCGACGCCGCACGCCGCTAGCGTGGTCGCGACTAAGGCCCAACTGGGAGAAGATTGGAGAAAGGGGATTTTTCTGGTTCGGATTATATAAATAACTAAAGTTTGCGTCGCCAAGGACTCAATGAACCAACCTGCCTGGAAAGCCCCTCCGCTTAAACTAAATACGTTGTAAAGGAGCCAGAAAGTAACAAAATCGAAGAAGGAGCTAATCGGCCCGAAAATTATCATGTATTTTTTTATGAATTTGATATTCCAATGTTTAGGTTTTATTAAATATTCCTGGTCGACCTTATCCGAAGGAATGGACAATTGGGAGGTGTCATAAAGAAAATTATTAAATAATATTTGACTGGCGGTCATGGGGAAAAACGGCAGAAAGAGAGCCGCCCCAATCATGGAAAACATATTCCCGAAATTAGAGCTTAAGCCCATCATCAGGTATTTCATGGTATTGCCGAAAGTTTTCCGACCCTCAATTACCCCATCCATTAATTCTTGTAGGCCTTTCTTCATTAGAATAATATCGGCGGTTTCCTTGGCGACGTCAACCGCGTTGTCTACCGAAATTCCTACGTCGGCGCTTTTAAGCGAGGGCGCATCGTTTATGCCATCGCCCAAATAGCCGATTACTAAGCCGCTTTTTCTTAAGCAGCTGATTATTCTTTCTTTTTGGCTAGGCGATAAACGGGCGCAGATGGTCGCTGATCTGGTTTTATTATATAATTCTAAATCAGTTGTTTTGTTTAGGTCCAACTCATCTCCGCTGATTACCCCCTT
>JAPLVX010000116.1 GCA_026396945.1 Candidatus Falkowiibacteriota bacterium | reverse complement strand
CTGCATGGCGTTGGCTTGTTCACCAACTTTAGTATCAATTTGAGTGATCGTGCCATCGACCGGTGCTTTTAAAATTGTATTATTTAAATTAGCGCCGGCGGCGTCTACTTGTCCTTGAGCGGATAAAATTTGGGCGTTAGCCGCCTCAATGTCAGCCGGTTGAGCTTTGGATTTTAATTGGGTCAAAGTAGCCTGGGCCTGCTGTAAAGAGGCATGAGCGCTGTTTATTTGGTTATTGGCGGTCGTTATCTGTTGGGTGGCTGATAAATTAGCGTTGGTAACGGCGTTAGTCGCCGCTGTCAAAGCATTAGCCAAAGCCTGTTGTGCCGACAAGACTGAGGAAATGCCAGAGTTCTCACTGCTTAGCTGGCCACTGATAGCGGTTTTATAAGCGTCAAGTTGCGCTTGACTGAACTTGGAGCTCGTTACTGATCTCTGCAAGGCTGAGAAACAATAATTCAAAGTAGTCACACTTTGATTTAAACCATTAAGCGCATCAATAACCGCTTGGTTAATATTGATGTCGCTCTTATAGGCTTGAGCGCTGGCTAAACTTAGATTAGCCTTATTTAGTAGAGGCTGAACTTGGCTGTAAGCATTTTTGAAATTCATTAAACTATTTGCACTAGCCACGCCAAAGGTATCCTTAAGATTCTCATCATTTAAAATTTGCGTTTCTTTATCTAGAGCTGATTGAATAGAAGATAGTTGGTTAGAAATTGTCACCACGATTGCCGACCGTTTATTGTCCGACTGAGTCGTTGGCGACTGCAAATCAGCTAAAGTTAGTTGGGCTTGACTGACGGCGGCGGCGGTCGATTGTTGAACGTTAGTTAATTGCGCCAGCGCATTATTATAAGACACTTGAGCGGAATCAACGGCCTTTTGGGAAACATTGATTTGATCAGAAGTGGATCCGGACAAAATCCTTTTATAATTAGCTCTGGCTTGTGCCAGCGATCCCTGAGCGCTGACTAGGGCTGCCTGAGCGTTAGCTTGATTAAGAATAGCTAAAACATCCCCGGCTTTAACCTGGGTGCCGGCACTGACATTTACCTGTTTGACTACTCCACTACCCTGAAAACTTAGGTTTAGATTGACAGAACTGACTACTTGGCCGGTAGTCAAAACAGTCTGCTTTAGGTCCTGACGGCTAACCGTGGCGGTTTGAATATTGCCAGTCGTGTTTTTTCCTTTAGAAATGAAATACCAAATGCCGCCGGCAAGTAAAAGAATAATAATTGCCCAGATAATTTTTTTTCTGGTAAAAAATTTGCGAATGCTCATAGAATATTTTTTATTAGTTTTTATGTTATTATTTTAGCTACTAAACTAATTATTGTCAAATAATAAGTCAATAATAAGGGATTTTAATAGTATTGGAGCCATTGGAGCCAAATGCGACCAAGACTTTGACATAATTTATTCATTATAATAATATACTGATACAATAATAAGCCTATTCCTTGGGCCGGGCTGATAATCAGCTAATTTAGGTCGGAAGGGGCAAGGCTCTTTAATAATTGGATTAATAAAATAACTAAAAAACAAACAGTAAAAAATAAAGGGTTATAAACAAATAAAATTCAAACAAATTGATGAACATGAAAAAAGTAGCAACAGACGCAAGGGTATTAATTATTGGCGGTGGTGGTCGTGAACACGCCCTCGGCCTAGCCTTAAAATCTAACGGAGTTCGTGAGCTCTTAATTTCAAAGCTATCTATGAATTCGTAAAGAATACCCAGATAGATTTGATCGTCGTCGGTCCGGAAGCGCCTCTGGCTAATGGGATCGTTGATTATTTCCTTGTCCGAAACATAAAAATTATCGGACCAACTCAGGCCGCGGCCCGGATCGAGAGCAGCAAAATTTTTGCCAGAGAATTAATGGCCAAAGCTAAGATCCCCCAGCCGGAATTTGTTATTTGCGCTAACCGGGAGGCAACGAACGTAGCCATCGCTAAGTTCGGCTTACCGGTAGTCATAAAAGTCGATGGTCTAGCCGAAGGCAAAGGCGCTTTTGTCTGTCACCAAAGCGCTGAAGTTGAGACCGCTTGCCAAACGATTTATGAAGACAAAAAATTCGGCCAGACAAAAGTCTTAGTCGAGGAATGTTTGAGCGGACAAGAAATGTCCGTCTTTGCTCTCTGCGATGTTTCCGATTATAAGATTATTGGCACCGCTCAAGACTATAAGCGGCTGCTTGATAATAATAAGGGGCCGAACACCGGCGGTATGGGGGCAATCTCTCCTTCTCCTCTAGCTAAACCGGAAATAATGGAAAAGATAAAAAAGAAAATCATCGAACCAACCCTAAAAGCAATGAACCAAGCTGATTCGCCGTTTGCCGGTTTCCTGTACTGCGGCTTGATGATTAAGGACAACGAACCTCGTGTCATCGAGTTTAATTGCCGTTTAGGCGACCCAGAAACTCAGGTTATCCTACCGCTAATCAAGGGGGATTTCTTTGACTTACTCTGGCTGGCGGCTAATCATGAAATCTACCAGGCTAATTTTTCCCTGTCGGATTATTCGACCGCCTTTGTTTTCAAAGTCGCCAAAGGTTACCCTGGTCTTTATGTTAAAGGCAATTTGATTAAGGTTCCCAGTCTTCCTAACAACCGGATTATTCATGCTGGAACCAAGATTAATGAAGTCGGTGAACTTGTTACCAACGGCGGACGAGTAGCTGGCGCCCTTGGTCTCTCACCTAACCCGAGTGCGGCCATAAAAGATGCTTATGTTTTACTCCATCAGATTCATTTTGAAAATGAATTTTATCGGCGCGATATCGGCCGCTAAAGAACGGCGATAGAAATTTAAAACGCCTATTTGCGACCCAAGAATGTATACTTGCAACCCCAGAGGCAAAGAAAATATTAATCATATTTATCTTGCCTCTTTTTTATAAATAAAAAGCTCAATCTAATGAACGAGCTTTAACGAGATCAGGGGACCCAATCAGGCTCTTTTATTTTTAATATAATTTTAGTCTAAAAGCAATAATATCTTAGTTTAAAAGTCGATATGATAACCAAATACCAATAATCCCGCCAGCCGCCGCACAAAGAATAGAAACTAAAGAAAGAGCGTTCACTCCGAAAACCGTCGGGAGATAGCCGCCGATAGTCGAACCGAAAATCATGCCTAAAAATACAACTTTTTTATCCATAAAATTATTGCTTTTTATGCGGAAGAAATAAGAACCGGATTTTTAAATTATTATATTTTTTAATTTACTTTAGTTCCGGACAAACTATTTTCACCAATCTTTTTAAAGGCCTCTTCGACCGTGGTCATAAACTGCGCCGGAAAGATAATAGTCGAATTTTTTTCAACACTGATTTCGGCCATGGTCTGCAGGGTACGTAATTGTAAAGCGACTGGATGCTTAGAAATTATGTCGGCCGCTTCGCCTAATTTAACCGCCGCCTGAAATTCACCTTCCGCGGCGACGATTTTCGCGCGCCGTTCGCGTTCGGCCTCGGCTTCTTTGGCCATCGCCCGCTGCATATTGTCCGGTAAAACTATGTCTTTAATTTCGACTGCGGTTACTTGCGCTCCCCAGGGTTCAGTATGAGTATCAATCACATTTTTAATCTGCTCATTGATTTGCGAGGTCTGCGATAATAGTTGATCCAATTGAAATTGACCGACGACATTACGAACCGTGGTTTGGCTGATTTGATTAACCGCTTGATAAATATTTTCAATCGCGATGACGGACTTGGAGGCGTCAACGATATGGTAATAAGCGACGGCCGCAATATCAATTGAGACATTATCTTTGGTGATAATTTTCTGCGAGGGGATATCCATAGTAATGGTGCGCAGACTAACCCGACTCATATGTTCAAAAATAGGCACGACAAAAATTAAACCGGGTCCGCGCATGCCGGTATATTTGCCGAGTAAAAAAATAACTGCTCGTTCATATTGCTTCACAACTTTAAGACCGGAGGCTAAAACCAAAAAAACAAAGATGCCGATGATGATTAAAATGTTCATAAATTTATGATTAATTTATTAACGAATTTTATTAAATATTGTCTCTATCTATATATTAAATATTATCTCTATCTATACATTTTAACTCCCTAATTCAAATCTTGTCAAAAGAGGTTCGATCCCTAAACTAATCCCCGATCTGCCAAATCGTTAAAATAAAAAAGCCGCTGTTTGTTTCAGCGGCCCAGATCACTTTAGTCATTCTAATCATTTTAGTCATGCCTTTAATTTTACTCCACGCTTTCCAGAAAAATTCTTTCCTTAAATCCGCCCCGAGTTTCCTCTCTAAATTTTTTGAGCGTTTCAATCTCCTCCCGACTAAGGTAAAAGGCTTTAATAATATAATCGATGACCGTTAAAACGTCACCGATTTCTTTAGTTAGAGCCGGCCGGTCTTCTCCGGCGGCCAACACTTCGTTAGCCTCCTCCACTAACTTTTTAAGCAATTCTCTTCTATATTCCTCTTCGCTTAAAACCCGGGCCTTAGCTTCTTGGCCGCTAGTTTTAATTATTTCTAAGATTTTATCTCGGACTAGTTTATTATAAACTTTCATGGGCTTATTTTTAAATGATCGGTAATTTATCTTATTTTTAAATGATCGGTAATTCAAGTTCTTAAATCAACGGACAGATTTGTAGCCACCAGGGACTCCATTCTTAGACAAAACAATCTGCCACAGTTGATTTTTTCTGGCTCGGAAAGAGCCAGCACAGGCCAATAAATAATAGCGCCACATCCGATAAAACCGGTCGCCATATTTAGCTCTTAACTCCGGCCACTTGGCCTTAAAATTATCGTGCCAGGCCAGTAAAGTTTTATCGTAATCGGCGCCGAAGCTATGCCAATCTTCGACCACGAACAAATTTTCCATCGATTTGGTTAATTGTTCAGCCGACGGTAGCATGGAGTTGGGAAAAATATATTTCTCAATCCAGGGGTCAGTGGCCTTAACCGACTGATTACTGCCAATCGTGTGCAGGAGAAACAGGCCATCATCTTTTAAATGTTTGGCCACGACTTCCATGTAAGTGCGGTAATTTTTATAACCCACGTGTTCAATCATGCCGACGGAAACAATGTGATCATAAAGGCCTTTTATTTCCCGATAATCCTGCAAGTGGAAGGTTACCGGCAAATCCTCGCATAACTTTTGACCCAGTTCAGCCTGTTCTTTAGAAACAGTAATAACATCAACGCTCACGCCGTATTTTTGGGCCGCGTATTTGGCAAAGCTACCCCAGCCGCCGCCAATATCCAAAACCCGATTGCCGGGTTGTAAATTCAGTTTGCGGCAAATAAGATCTAACTTAGCGATTTGAGCTTGAGCCAAATCTTTGGCTTCAGACCAATAGCCACAACTATAGGCCAGAAACGGATCAAGCATGGCTAGGTATAGATCATTACCGAGGTCGTAATGTTTTTCCCCAATTTCAAAGGCTTTGCTTTTTCTTTGTTGGTTGAAAAGAGCATTCTTTAAAATAAATAAAGAAGCTTTGAGATCGTGGCGGATTTTTTCGTCCAGATCAGCTTTAAGGACCCGATAAAAAAATTCATCCAAAGACTCAACTTCCCACCAGGCATCCATATAGGATTCGCCCAAACCTAAAGAGCCTTGTTTCCCAACCCGGCTGTAAAAATTATTATTACGGATCTGAATGTCCCAAGGACGATCGCCGTTGATTTTTATGTCGGCCAGATCCAATAATTTTTGGACGAAATCTTGAATTTTTTGTGCCATATTAATAATTATTAATAAAATACTATTTAAATTTATTATTGTCAATTGTTTACTATTATTAACTATTGACAAAAATTATATAATATATTAAAATATTCTAACTCCCTAAAACCCGCATAATTTCTGAAAAACATAGATAAAATGAAAATCAAGATCTTTAAAAAAAGTCGTTCCTATTTGGAGGCCAGACCTCGTTTATTAAAGGCCCTAGAGCTAACCATTAAAACACTTTGCGTGTTGTTAATTCCGGTTATTTTCTCAGCCTTAATCCTTTCAATCTGGATATTGATATTCTACAGGTATAATATCCATTTTGATAATGGGATGGAAGTTATCGTCACCGCCGCCTGGATTCCGGTATTCGGTATTCTTTATTCACTTTTAACAGCCATCGTCCTAAGCACGGTTTGGACTGAATATAAAACTATGAGAGCGGCCGTAAAAAGATGGGATATCGATACCTTCATGGACTTGCGGGATGAAGAAATGTCACCCTTGGTTCACGCCATGGTTTTGATGTTCTCCTTAGCATTACTATTGGCCTTTATGGTCTTAGATTATCCTAGTTTTTCTAGCGGCCTAATTCTAATCGGCAGCACCTCCTACCTTCTTTCCTTGATCTTCTTCGTTATCGTAGAAATTGACAATCCCTGTTCAGGCTTTTGGTTTATAAAGAGCATCCCGGAAAAATGGCTCAAAATAAATCCTAAAGCTTGGCGGGAAAAAAGATCAGAGGAAGCCAAGCGCCGGCTGGAGGAAATTTGGCCGGAAACATAAATTTAGCCTAAACAATGGCCGAAGAATCCTGAGACGCCAGTCGCCTCAGGATTTTTTATTTAAAAAAACGAGCGATTTGAATCTACTCGTCTAAATATCCCAGGATATTTACTTTGTTTTATGAAAACTCTTGAATCCCTGCTTAGGATCAAAGGGGCGGATGAAACATTCAATTAAGTTTGCATCCATAAAATATTCATATGTAGTCTGCACTACGGCCGTGGCTAATCTATCCCTTACTTCCTTTGTCCTTTCGGGCTTAATAAATAAGCCATCAACGAAAATGATGATTTCCTCGCCCAATCCTTTGGACATTAAATCTTTGGGAAAAAAGCAGGAAACGTCGCTTGGCTTCAAATTAAGCTCTTTTACCGAATGGGCCACGGTATTGATAAGGGTATCAGCATACTCTTCAAGCTTATTGGTCATTTCTTCAGAAACTCCGTGAACAAACAATACTGGCATGGTATAATCTCCTATTTTAAGTGAATTTAAAAATGAACTATATAACAAAAAATTGTAGCATAATTATATATTTTTGTCAATCTACTCAAAAACTAAAATATTCTAGAATAACTTTAAGATATAATTATAAAAGTTACACAAAACGGTTCTTGTCTC
>JAPLVX010000008.1:8014-8663 GCA_026396945.1 Candidatus Falkowiibacteriota bacterium | reverse complement strand
AAAAGAAATTACTAATACCCAGGAATTTGTTAAAAAAATAAAATTAGATATTTTTCGCGACCGAATTTTTGTTTTTTCCCCCAAGGGCGACGCTTTTGAATTGCCGGAAAAATCAACGCCAATAGATTTTGCTTACGCCGTTCATACTAATATCGGCAATAAAGCCAGCGGCGTGATTGTTAATGACAAACTGGGCCGATTGGATCAAGAATTAAAAAATGGGGACATCGTTGAAATTATAATTGAAAAAAATCGTCAATATCCAAATCGCGATTGGTTAAAATTCGCTAAAACCAAAAGGGCGAGAGACCGCATCCGGCAATTTGCTAAAAAAACCACCTTCGAAAGTATCAGGCGTTTTATCCCGGGCATGCGCGGACAGAAAAAAGATGAAGATTAAAAGGGTAAGAACTGAAAAGGGTGGGGTTGAAAAACTCGATTTTATCTAACAATTTTATTTAAGAAACAAAGTTTTTCCAATAAAAAATCCCAGCCTTAAAAGCTAGGATTTTTTTATAAACTATCCCAAAAATTATTTAGATTAGCGGTTGTTAACAGTTTCTTCTAATTTTCCAATTTTGCGCAAATATTCTTTTTTCTTTTGCATTTCCAGGCTCGTTAAAGCATACTTCTTCTGCTGTCGCTTAGT
>JAPLVX010000008.1:5724-7994 GCA_026396945.1 Candidatus Falkowiibacteriota bacterium | reverse complement strand
GTTTTTTTCGGCTCCAAATATTTCTTGGAACGCGCTTTTTCTAAGCGCTTGCTATTTTTTAAAGCTTTTTTGAATTTACGCAAGAAGCTTTCAAAACTCTCACCCGGCTTCCTTTTTAAATCAGCCATACAAAACACCTCCCTTTCTATTTATTTTTTTTTCTAACTTATCCTTAATTTTTTTATAAGGCACAACTTCTTGCACGGCTGAATCCATATCACGCATAATAATCGTTTCATCCATCACTTCTTTTTTGCCCAGAATTAAACTCAATTTAGCCTTTAAATTATTAGCCTCCTCCATTTGATTTTTTAAACTATCGGAACAGAAAGAATGACGAACATTAAAACCGGCCCGCCGTAAATCTTCAAATAATAATAACGATTTAATTTTAGCCTGCTCGCCGAGTTGTCCGATAAAAATTATATTATCGCTCGTTGTGTTTAAAAGCTCGCGATTATCCTTGGCCTTGATAACAGTTCTTTCCAAACCAACCGCTAAACCAACCGCCGGAGTTGCCACGCCGCCATAGGATTCAATCATCGTATCGTAACGGCCGCCGCCGGCTAAAGCTAATTTGCCCTGAGCCACGCCATCCTCGGAAACTGGCCAAAACTCAAAGACAGTATCATTATAATAAGCCAGGCCCCGGACTAAATAGGGGTTAAAATTATAATTGATATTTAATTCATCCAAATATTCCAAGGTCTTTTTAAAATGGTCGCGACTGGCTTCGCTTAAATAATCGGCAATCTGCGGCGCTTCTTCTTTCATCTTAATACAGGCGTCTTCTTTGCAATCAAGCAAGGCTAAATAATTCTTACCTAAGTTATTCTTACAAGTGTTGCATAATTTTGAACGCCGACCGCGCTCTTTGTAAAAATTAAGCAATTTGGCACTATATTCTTTTCGGCAGTCTACGGCTGCCTAAACTATTAATCTGGACCTGGACATTAATTTTTAATTCTTTAAAAAAATTATTCACCAAGGCAATTAAACCAACTTCAGCCATCGGCTTAGCATCGCCGATAATTTCCAAATCAAATTGAGTTGACTCGCGATAACGGCCGGATTGTAATTTCTCTTGACGGAAAACCGGCCCTAAAGAAAATAATTTCGAGGGTAAGGTAAATTGATTGATATTTTCCAAATAAGCCCGAACGATACCTTGAGTAATTTCCGGACGCATAATAATCTTTTCCGCCTTTTCTCCCTCGACCCAATAAACTTCTTTTTCTAAATTTCGCCGGCTGGATTTTTTGTACAAATCATAATTCTCCAGCAAGGGAGTTTTTATATAATTGAAGCCAAAGTACTCGGCCAACTCTTGCGCCCGATCAGATACTATTTTGAAATATCGATACTCGGCCGGCAAAATATCTTTCATGCCCAAAAGACGGCCGGAAATTTGACTTTTTCTAATCGGATTTTTGGAAGCAATCTCTTTGGGGTTAATTTTTTTTGGTCGAGGCATAATTTTAATATTTAGGAACAGAATTAAAAACCTTTATTTTATTAAACGGGTAACCGCGAAAATAAACGCGCCCGGTAATATAAGTTTTATTTACCGGCCCAAAAAATCTAGAATCTTTAGAAGCGTTACGGTTGTCGCCGAGCACGAAATATTCATCCGCCCCCAAAGTCAATTTCTGGTCGTTGGGGCTATAGGTATTAAGATCCGCAGGCAAATAATCTTCTTTTAAAACAAGGCCGTCGGGATTATCTTTATTATAAATATAAATTTGGCCGTCTTTAATTTGCACGCTTTCATTGGGCAGGCCGATAATTCTTTTAATAAAATATTCTTGAGGGTCAAGCGGATAACGGAAAACAATTACCTGGCCGCGTTCGGGTGCGTTAAGGCGATAACTAATTTCATCAATAATTAAATACTCGCGGTCATGAAAACTTGGCTCCATTGAAGCGCCTTTAACATAAAAGGGCTGAATTAAAAAATAGCGGACCGGAATAATGATTGCTAAAGAAATCGCCGCTACTTTCACAAATTCCCACAAAAAAATAAAAAATTTTTTAAACATAAATCTTCCTCCTATTAATATTTATCTTAAGTTGTCCCAATTTATCTTGAGCCGCAAAGAATCCAAGTGGCTTAAACTCAAATTCGTATTTAATAATATAACAGAAAAAGTAAAAAAAATCAAATCATTGATTTTGCTTATTATCAGCTGATTATCATGGCGTCGCCATAACTAAAGAAACGGTATTTTTGTTTGATAGCGGTTTCATAGGCCTTGTCAATTTTGTTTTTT
>JAPLVX010000008.1:0-5640 GCA_026396945.1 Candidatus Falkowiibacteriota bacterium | reverse complement strand
TTACCTTTTTTTGTTTTAGGCTCTGTCCCCAAGATTCCAGGGTTCGGCAAGTGGTTGTGCCGACCGCGATAATTCTCCGTCCATCTTGCTTGGCTCTGATAATCTTCTTTAAAACTTCTTTTTTAATTTGCACGCTTTCACTATGCATTCTATGATCCTTAATTTTTTCGGTCTTGACTGGTGCAAAAGTACCAAGCCCGACATTTAGAGTTACCTCTAATACTTCTACGCCGCTCGCCTTGATTTTCTTTAATAAGTCCTTAGTAAAATGAAGGCCGGCGGTAGGAGCGGCGACTGAACCCAATTTTTTTTCTGCCGCATAAATGGTTTGATAAGTATTTCTGTCGCTCGCCAACGGCTTGATTCTTTTAATATAGGGCGGGAGAGGGACTTCGCCGATTTCCTGAACGACTTGATTAAATTTCAAACCGCTTAAATTAAATTTTACTTGCCAAGTACCGTCCTGATTATTTTTGATTAAAGTTGCCTGAAGTTTGACTGAATTATTTTTAATTAAAGTCGCCTGAAGTTGGGCTTGGTTTTTCGTCCCGATACTCCCGATGCTTTTGGCGCTCGCTTCATTTTGGTTCTTTTCTTTTGCTTTGCCTAGCTTGTCAAAAAAATTTATTTTAGAACCGACTTTAACCTTGCCGCCGACTAAGCATTCCCAAATATTCCCTTTTATCTTCCGATGCAAAAAAATTTCGACTCGACCGCCAGTCAAATCTTTGGTGCCAATTAAACGGGCCGGAAAAACTTTAGAATTATTAATCACTAGAACATCGCCGGGCTTGAGAAATTCAGGTAGATTATAAAAATGACGATGGGAAATAGCCCCGTCTTTCTTATTTAAAACTAAAAGCCGCGACTGGTCGCGCGGATGGAGAGGTTTTTGAGCGATTAATTCTGAAGGTAATTTGTAATCAAAGTCACTGAGAGTATAAGACATATTGAATCAATTTCTCCGGTTAAATTAATTTCTCCGGTCCGCTCGGTTTCAACCCCAAATGCTTATAACCCAAATCAGTCACAACTCGACCCCGCGGCGAGCGATCTAAAAATCCGAGTTGCATCAAATAAGGTTCGTAAATATTTTCAATCGTATCCATTTCTTCTCCGGTTGAAGCGGCGAGAGTATTTAAACCGACCGGTCCACCTTTAAATTTAGAAATGATTGTTTCCATAATTTTGCGATCAATCGCGTCTAGCCCCAATTCATCAACCTCCAACATTTCCAAAGCTTCCAAACAAACCTGGGGGTTAACGAGGCCATCACTTTTTACTTCGCAATAATCGCGGACGCGTTTTAACAGGCGGTTGGCGATTCGCGGGGTTCGACGTGACCGCTGCGCGATCATGAGGCTAGAGGTCTCATCGATTACGACGCTTAATATTTTCGCGCTCCGTCGGATAATTTTTTGAATTTCATCAACTTCATAAAAATTTAAATGATGGACTAGGCCGAAGCGGTCGCGGAGCGGTGAAGATAATAAACTGGCCATTGTGGTCGCGCCGATAATCGTAAAATGCGGTAAGTCAAGCCGGAGAGTTCGGGCGCTTGGGCCTTTGCCAATAATAATATCCAAAGCGTAATCTTCCATCGCCGGGTACAAAACCTCTTCAATGGTTTTATTTAAACGATGGATCTCATCAATAAATAAAATATCATTGGGCGCGAGGTTAGTTAAAATTGCGGCCAAGTCACCGGCCTTTTCAATCGCCGGTCCCGAGGTCACGCGGATGTTGGCGCCGATTTCGTTGGCAATCACATGGGCCAAGGTTGTTTTCCCTAGTCCTGGAGCACCGTAAAGTAAAACGTGTTCAATCGTCTCCTCTCTTTTCTTAGCCGCCTGAATCGTAATCTCTAAATTAGCTTTTATTTTTTCCTGACCAATATATTCCGCCAAGGTTTTAGGGCGCAAACTTAAATCAAAAGAATCCTCGCCGGTTTTAGCGATTGGAGAAATAACGCGATCAATGTCTTTATCCATATGTTTTGTCTAAACTTTTCTAAATTCACAAATACTATTAAAATCACAAAATTTACAGACATGTTCTTCGGGGGTAGGCGCGAAATTATGGGCTTTGATTGATTTGATAATCTCTCTAATTTCTAATTTTAACTTTTCGAGTTCTTTGTCTTTGGCAACAAAAGTCACTTTGCTCCCATTTCTTAAATAATAGAATGCCAGCGCTGATACTTTAAGGTTTAATAATTCCTCGGCCACGATTTGATATAATAATAATTGTTTTTTATCCTCATAAGCTAGTTTCTCTTTCGGATTACCGGTTTTATAATCAGCAATTTCCACGGTGCCGTCCGGCAGTTTATCAATTCGATCAATCGTTCCTTTGACGACTTCCTGATTAATCTTGATGGTAAAACTTTTCTCTAAAAATAAAATAGTCGGAGTCTCAGTGGTTAAAAAATTATCGAATAAAAGACCTAAATTCTTCCGACCCTCTTGGTGATATTTATCACGATCAGCTTCACTCTCCCAATTATCCGGCGTAAAATTAGTTTCATAAATATCCAATAATTGCTTTTTACTTAAATTCGATTTTGATTTTTCTCCGAATAGACTAGCCTGGGCCTCAGATATTAAAGGTAATAAAAATTGATATAAAGAATGATGGATTAACTGACCGAAAATAAACTGATTTTTTGTAACGGCCGGAATTTTTAAAATAAAAGCAAATTTATATTGCAAGGGGCAAGCGGCATAAGCCGCAAATTGGGAAAAAGAAAATTTAGTGGGTAGAGATATTCTGGCTATTGTTTCTAACGCCTTGACTCCGTCTGCCAAATCCTTAATTAAATCAAAATCTTCAAGCTTGCTCGAGTCCGCTCCTTCAATCTCCAGGCCCATCTCGGCTAAAAATTTAGAGGGTTTTTTCTCGCGCGCCCCGCCGTAATCGCGGGCGGCCGTTAGATATAATTCATCTTTCGCCCGAGTTAAAGCGACATAAAATAAACGCCGCTCTTCCTCTAAATGAATATCATTATCACTAATTATCTTTTCTTTAACCAGCGCATCCGGCAAACTTATTTTCTCACCCCGGTTAATCGTGGGAAATTGCTTATCAACTAAATTTGGTAAAAAGACATATTTGAATACCCTTGGCGGCGTGAACAGTCATGATTCTGACCACTTCCGAGTCCTCAAAGTCACGGGCCAAGGCTCCACTCTCCCCGGCTTCAAGCTCAAGATTAATTAATTCCAGAAAATCTTTTAGTTTTAAATCCAAATCAGTTTCTTCCAATTTTTTAATCTTGCGATAAAATTGATTAAGATAAGAAAAGATTTTAACATCTTTATCGCGATCTAAATTTTTAATTAGACCGGCATCTTTGACTAATTCTAAAAATATCTTAGATGTCTTTTCATGGGCCACTAAAAGCGAGTGTTTATTAATTAATTCTAATAATTTATTAATGCTACTGACGGACTCAGAACTAATATCGGTAAGAGCGGTAATATTTTTTAGAGTTTCATACAATGACCAAACTTTTCGGCGGGCAAATTTATTAATCGTAACCAAATCAGCGTGACCGACTTTAAAGGTCGCCATATTTAAAACCCGAAACAGGGCCGCTGATTCATGATAATTATCTAATAGTTTTAAATAAGCTAAGCAATCTAAAATAATCGGCTTGTAATAAAGTCCGCGTAAAGACACGAACTCATTCGGAATATTTTGTCGCGTTAATTCTTTAACGAACTTATCAGCGATTGAATTCGCGCGCACGAGGATGGCGAAGTCCGACCAGGTCGTCTCCTTGTCGGCTTGAAATAATTCTTTAATCCGTCCGGACACGAAAGAGGCTTCTTCGTTTTCTGAGCCAAACTGGAAAAACGTAAGAGCGGCCTCTCTTTTGGCTTCTTGGTTGCTCCCCTTTTTATCGGTGCTTGTTTCAGTTTCTTCTTTGCGCGCAATAATCTTTTTATCTAAGTTCAGTTTTGTCTCGAGTCGGTTCGGATTATTATTTTGAATAAAAGTATAAGCGTAATCTAAAATTTCTTGATTAGAACGATAATTGTCAGTTAATAAAATTTCTTTAGCTCCCGGGTAATCATCTTTAAACTGCATGATATTGGAAATCGAAGCGCAGCGAAATTTATAGACAATTTGATCATCGTCGCCGACCACGACCAAATTGTTGCGCCGGGCCGCTAATAATTTGATTAGTTCGTATTGGGCGTAATTAGTATCCTGAAATTCATCAACCATAATATATTTAAACTTCTCTTGATAAAACTTTAGGATATTGGGCCGTTCTCGAAACAATTTTAGAGTCTGAATAATTAAATCACCAAAATCTAAAAAGTTATTATCCAATAATAATTGCTTATAAGTATGATAGGCATTAGCCAGCTCTTGTAGGCGCTCTGCTTCAAGCGCCTCGTCCGGCTCGGTGGCTTCGGTATCGTTGATTTTCTTTTTATTTCGACGGGGTGCGGCGGGCGCTTTAATTTTCTTAGTGGTTTTAGCGCCGCTTAAGCGATTGTCTGAATTTAACTCTAAATTCTCGGCGTATTCTAAATAAGCCGCCGGCGAAATATCTTCGTCGTTAAGGCGAGAGAAATGTTTGATCAGTTCGGTAATAAATTTAGTCGGGTTGCCGAGAGGACGATAATAATCCAGCTTAAATTTATCAAGATTCTTCTTAATTAAAACCCATTGTTCGGTGGTATCCAATAATTTAAAATCCGAATTAAGCCCGATATCAAGAGCATGCTCGCGCAAAAGCCTTTCACAAAATCCATGAAAAGTATAAATCCATAAATCCGTATAGCCGTAAGGTAAGGCGCGATCGGCGCGTTCAGTTAATTCACCAACGGCTTTTTCGGTAAAGGTTGTTAACAAAATTTCATCAGTCTTCAGACCCTTCTCGGTAATTAAATAGAGCAGACGATTAATTAAAACCGTGGTTTTGCCGGTGCCAGCGCCAGCCACAATTAAAAGCGGACCGTCCGCATGTTTAACGGCCGCCAGTTGTTTCGGATTTAATTTTTGGGTTATGTCGGACATTTTATAAAAAATTAATAAACTTGCCGCTTAGAACTTCAATATCTTTTTTAATTGAGCCTGGCTTTTCAAGCCACCGATCAAGGCTAAATTCAAACCGCGATTAACAAAAATTCGTTTAGCTACTCTTTGAATATCAGCCACGCTCACCCGACTAATTTGCCGTTTTAATTCGGCTGGCGTAATTATTTTTTTCGGCATAACAACTTGGCGACCGTAGAAACTAGTAATATCATCAGACGATTCTAGCTGCAAAGCCAGATGGCTAATAAAAAAATCTTTAGCTTTTTTTAATTCCCGCGCTTTAACCGGCTCAAGACAAATCTTCTTATATTCGCTCAAAATAATCTTAATGGCTGTCTCTAATTTATTTAAAGGTACTCCGGCGCGAGTGTTTAGAAAACCGGCGTCGGAAGATAATTCGGTTAAAGTCCGAACATGATAAGCTAAGCCGTGACGTTCCCGCAAATCAATAAATAAACGCGAACTCATAGAGCCACCTAAAATAATCCCTAAAATTTTCAGGGCCGTTTCGTCCTTGTCGCCAGCCGCAAAAGCGCGAACCGCCAAAGACATGGTTACTTGATCGGTTTTTTTATAATGAATTCT
>JAPLVX010000039.1 GCA_026396945.1 Candidatus Falkowiibacteriota bacterium | reverse complement strand
TATTATTTTTAATTTATCTTTTACGCCACTTCAATTTGGATTAAAAAATAATTTATTGGCCGGCCTTGATATTCTCTTAGTCTTAATCACGCTTATTTGGGCGATGGTGGCTATTTATCCTTATTTACACTGGGTTACATATATCCAAATCCCTTATTTGCTCTGGGTTTCTTTTGCGACCCTTTTGCAATTAACGATTACTTATTTAAATAAATAATAAATATTTTATATGAATAAGAGAAAAATTGGCTTAATTGCTCCTATCCTAGCAATTATTTTCATTGCTGCTACATTAATTATTTATTGGTTTCTTCATTTTTCTCCGGTTAAAAACCCTGTTAATACGGGGCGGACTAATCAGCTAAAACAAATTGAAATTAATGAGCCTAATATTAGTTTTACACCCACTTATCAGGAGGAGCGTGTTCCTCTTGCTAAAATCGCTAATTACTCCGCCTTTAAAACTAAATATGGTTTAAATTTATCTCCTAGCCAAGAGAAATACTTAAACGATAATCGTTTTTTATTAATTGATTTTGATCAAGTTCCTTTTTTGAAGTCAGGGATAAATTTTGATCAGTGGTTAGCAAGTTATGATTCGCTTGGTGGCGGTTCTATTTATGACCGCAAACCAGAAGATGCCTTATTAATTAGCCCCGACATTGTTTTGCATGCCTATCATAAATATTTTGAATTAACTTTGGAGCAATTAGAGCAAAATGAGCTAAATCAGGCGCTTGGAGAATTTTTATCAGGCTTACACGGCAATCTTATAAGCGCCGTCGCTAATAGTCAGGGCGAGGTAAAAAAACGTTATCAGAATTTAGAGGCGCAAATAGTTTTGGCGCAAGTTTTGTATGAAAACAAAAACGTTGCTAAGCCAAGCTATTTTTCTAATCCTGAAGAAGAGCAAAAATATAACGAGCAAGATAAAAATATCGATTCTCTGGAAAATGCCGAAAGAATTTTAGCTAAATATTCTAAAGATTTGCCGACTGAATTAGTCGCTGGTATAAAAGCAGACTTAAGTGGAATCTATGAAGCAAAGGAAATCGGCGCCTCACCTCTTTTTAAACAATACGATGAGCAGATCAAAACTGATTATACGCAGTTTACGCCACGCAGTCATTATACGAAGAATTCAGTATTAAGATCATATTTTAGAACAATGATGTATCTCGGGCGCAGCAGCTATTTGCTCAAGAGTGATCTTGGCATTGCTGATACTAATTTATTAGTTAAACAGATGAATGTTAAAAAGGGAAATGCGCCAGCGCCGCTTGAGTCCTGGGAGAGGATAACGGCCGTTACTAGTTTTTACGCTGGGCAAAGCGATGATTTGTCTTATAAAGAATGGCGAGAATTTGAAACAAGTATTCTCGGTCCAGATGTGAGCTCAGACGAGGTTCTGATTTCATCAGAGAATATCAAGAAATTAGCCCAGAATGTCGATAAGCTTAGGATGCCTAAAATATTATCCGATGTGATTATTGACGAAAATATCGCTTCACTAACTAAGGCTGATTTATTGCGTCAGTCCTTAGCTTTCCGTATATTCGGCCAGAAATTTTCTTTTGATGCTTGGATTTTAAATGATTTAACAGCTGGACAAGAAAAAACCGAAGTAAGGCTACCGTCAACCCCCTCGGCCCTATTTATCCCCGCCGCCTTTAATGACGGGCAAGCACTTAATTATGTTAAACAATTTCTGGCTAGTGACAGTGGTTTTAGCGCCAACGAGGTGAACGGTTTTTTAACAAAATCTGAACAGAAGAAAAATGATATTCTCAAGGTCAAAGAGAGCGAGTGGCTAGGGTCGTTAGGAAGCGCTTGGCTTTATGTTCTGGGTTCATTAACACATAATTACGGACCCCATTACCCCTTGTATATGCAGGCTTCATCATTTTTAGATAAGCAGATTCAGACATTTTTAGGATCATATGCTGAACTTAAACACGACACTCTTTTGTATGCTAAACAAAGTTATGCCGAGTTAGGCGCCGGCGGAGACGAAAGGCCGATTCCGCCAGTGGTAAAAAGTTTTGTTGAACCTAATCTAGAATTTTGGACTAAATTTAATAGTCTTTTAAGTCGTACGGATGAGCTTTATAAAGATAATAATTTATTTAAGGATAATACCGCCTATGATCGTTTGCGTCAATTTAAAAACATGTCTTTGCTCTTCGCAAAAATAGCCGAGAAAGAATTGCGCAGTGAGTCAATTACTGATGATGAATACGAAACGCTCAGAACAACAAAATTTTCATTTATGGCCCAGCCCTTTACTCCCGTTGATCCCGACGAAGACTCCGGGAAAACCGCTTTGATAGCCGATATCCATACTGACATGCTGCGGTCGCAGATTCTTTATGAAGCAACCGCTAAGCCCTATTTTATGATTGCGCTCGTCGGTAACGAGCAGTCTCCCCGCGTGGTTGCCGGATTAGTTTACGATCATTATGAACTAACTGATAAAATTGGGAAGCGCTTAACGGACGAAGATTGGAAAAATAGAGTTTATAAAGATAATAGTCTCTTGCCGGTTAAGAATTTTTGGTATCAGTCTTTATTAATGAAATGAAGAAACGATCAGTTTATTTACTATTAATAATTAGCTTCTTTGTATTCGTAGCAATTTATTTTATATTTTTTAGTCAATTGAAAAAGAGTGATAATACTCCCGTTGTAGTAGGAAATATTAATAATATTCAGACGATAGGCAGGCTTTATAGTGATGCCTCTCCGTTTTTATCAGCCATTGCGTCAGCTCGAATAGCAATAGCCACGGGAACAGTCACGGGATTAATTGTCCCGCACCACCT
>JAPLVX010000118.1 GCA_026396945.1 Candidatus Falkowiibacteriota bacterium | reverse complement strand
GAAAGGCAATACAGTGGCGGTTATTAGTGACGGTAGTGCTATTTTGGGTTTAGGAAATTTAGGCCCGGAGGCGGCCTTGCCGGTGATGGAAGGCAAATGCATTCTGTTTAAAGCCTTTGCTGGTGTCGATGCTTTCCCAATTTGTTTGGCGACCCAAGATACTGAGGAAATAATTAAGACCATTAAATATATCGCCCCGGTTTTTGGCGGAATTAATTTAGAAGATATTTCGGCGCCACGCTGTTTTGAAATTGAAACCCGTTTAGAATTGGAGTTAGATATTCCGGTGATGCATGATGATCAGCACGGCACGGCGACGGTTGTTTTAGCGGGTTTAATTAACGCTTTAAAAGTCCGGGCTTCATCTAAAGAAGAAGTAAAATTGGTGATTAGCGGCGCCGGCGCGGCGGGCGTAGCAATCACCAAATTATTATTAAAATATGGTTTTAGAAATATTATTGTTTGTGATCAAACGGGCGCAATTTATGATGGTCGCGATAATTTAAATGAAGCGAAGCGGGAATTAGCGGCCTTAACCAATGGGACGAAAATTTTCGGATCCTTAAGTGGGGCGATTAAAGGATCAGATATTTTTATCGGCGTCAGCGCGCCGGGAATTTTGACCGCTGATATGATTAAGAGCATGAATAAGAAGCCGATTATTTTAGCGCTAGCTAACCCGATTCCGGAAATTATGCCGGAATTGGCTAAATCAGCCGGAGCTTTTATTGTCGCGACCGGACGCAGTGATTATCCCAATCAATTAAATAATGTTTTAGCCTTCCCGGGAATTTTTCGGGGCGCCCTTGATAATAAAGTTAAAACTATTAGCGCCGTCATGCTAATTAGAGCCGCTGAGAATCTCGCCAATTTAGTGGCCGAACCTGCGCCCGACCTGATTTTACCCAGTCCTTTTGACAAGGCGGTGGTCAAGGCGGTATCTAAAGCAATTTATGAATAATTTTAAAAGATTTTTTTACCATAAACGTATAATAGTTATCAGGCCTGAAGCTTTAAAATCTTTAATAAAATTACCAGCGCTCTGTCCTCAGCGAAGAGCGCTGGGAATTAAGACTAAATTTATGGTTAACAAAAATAAAAAATTATTATTTAGCGGTTTAACGATGGCCGTGGCTCTCGCTGTTTTGGGCGGCTTCGCCTCAACCACTTTAGCCGCTGCTAATAATAGCACTAACACGACCCCTGGCACTTATACCAGTGCCGGTACGCCAAAATTAAAAAATCATACAAAAAAACCTTCGGCCGCTATGGCCGCCAAATTGGCCGCGATGAAAAAGCAGCAAGCCGCTATCACTGCCGCCCTGGAAGCTAATGACTATAATGCTTGGGTGACTGCCGTTGGCGCTAATAGCACGATTGCCAAAAAAATCAATGCCACTAATTTTCCGCAATTAGAGCAGATCTATCAGTTAAAGAAACAGGTCAAGACCTTAATGACTGGTTTGGGCTTGAATAATAATATGAAGGGTTGGAATACCAATATGGGTAATTCTGGTCTGGGTAACAACTAAATAATTTAGGTAACTCCAATATCTTCATTGATTAGGTTAGCAATCTATTCGCTAAAATTTTATGGAATTACTAGTCAAGCTGAAAGCGGCCGCGCGCCGCTTTTGTGTTTTTTGCGCTCAACCAGAGCTTGATATTTTTGAAAAATAATTGTAAAATATTATATTAGTTGTTTCAAAAATAAATAATAAAAGATTGAACAGAACGTTCTAGTAATTAATGAAATAATTTAAATAGTTTGCAAAAAAGGAGGTCATTATGTCTAAATTTACTAAACCGATTAAAATATCGGATTGTCTTGGTATTTTAAGTTATGACTGGCAGATAAGAAAAGCTTTTTGGCTCGGTACGGCCGGCTCTCTTCCTACTCGTCCGGCTTTAATGTCCGGAAGCCATCGCATGTTTATTTGCTTGGATAAAAAATTAGCCAAAAGAGTAGCGGCCACGTTGGACGGAGCTGATATTATCCACGGCTTTTTCCTAATCCACATCAAGAGCTCAAGCGCCTTTGTTCTTGAAGAGTTTCTGCCACGTTATGACGCCGGCATCGCCATCCATGTTTTAAGTGAGGAGGAGTTCGATGAACTAAGCCAAATAAAAAACAAAAGGAAAAAACCTTTTTATTGGCAGAAGAAGACAGTTGAATAAAGCGGCCAGCTCTGATAGAAATATCATCCAAGGATCAAAAGGGAAGCTTCCTCGAGTTTCCCTTTTTAATTTGTCTGGGCTAATCATTGACATACTTTAGTATTTCTGATATTATAAGAGTAATAATCATACGATTCGAATCAAGTCATATATATTTAATAGGTGGCCATAAGATATCGGGTCACTTATTTTTTTATGTCAGTAAACAAAAAACTCGCGGTTCGTGAGACAAAAGACCTAACGTTCTCTGAATTAGGTATCAACA
This sequence comes from Candidatus Falkowiibacteriota bacterium, assembly GCA_026396945.1. Classification (GTDB taxonomy): domain Bacteria; phylum Patescibacteriota; class Patescibacteriia; order Patescibacteriales; family UBA12465; genus JAPLVX01. Next base: position 906 of record JAPLVX010000118.1, on the reverse strand, counting down.
AGGCTATTTTAGCCGTGCTTGATAAACTGAATCTAGTAACTCCGACTCCAATTCAAGCCAAATCGATTCCAGTTGCTTTGGGCGGAGATGATTTAATTGGCGTAGCGCAAACCGGCACCGGCAAGACTTTTGCTTTCGGAATTCCGATGTTGCAGCGTTTAGAAATCTATAAAGGGAAGGGCTTGGTGGTTTTGCCGACTCGTGAACTCGCTCTGCAAGTCGATGAAAGTTTAAAAAAATTAGCCGGAAATTCTAATTTGAAAACCGTGACTTTAATTGGTGGTGAAAACATCGGACGCCAATTAATGCTCCTACGTCGCGATCCGCATATTATTGTCGCTACCCCCGGCCGTCTTAATGATCACCTAAAAAGAAAAACCGTTAAACTTGATACCGTTAAAATTTTAGTTCTAGATGAAGCCGATATGATGTTTGATATGGGTTTTGCCCCGCAGATTGAAGAAATTTTGAAATATGTTCCTAAGAATCGCCAGACCTTGTTATTTTCCGCCACCATGCCGCCGGAAATTATTAAATTAACGGCGACGCACATGAAAACCCCAGTCCATATTGAAGTCGCTCCTCAAGGTACGACGGCCGCGGGCATAGATCAGGAAATTTATCTCGTCAAAAAAGAAGATAAATTAAAACATTTGGAAAAAATCCTCCAAACTTATAGTGGTTCAGTTTTGATTTTCATGCGCACTAAGTTTGGCGCCAAAGCCTTAACCAAAAAATTAAAAGATGATGGCCATAAAGCAATTGAGATTCATTCCGATCTTTCTTTTGGCCAGCGCCGCGATGCCATGGCTGGCTTTAAGTCTAATAAGTATCGGATTTTAGTTGGGACTGATGTAGCCGCTCGGGGAATTGATGTCAGCGGAATTGAAATTGTGGTCAATTATG
>JAPLVX010000031.1 GCA_026396945.1 Candidatus Falkowiibacteriota bacterium | reverse complement strand
TAAAAATACCATGCGCCCGCGTCTCTCGATTCCCTTGCGGCATATGGATCCGCTCCTGGTCAGAAATTACTTATTAAGATACTTGGATGAAGACCTGGAGCGCACGGATATGCCCCTATCGGAACAGTTGACGAAACTATTCAAGTTGTAATAATATTAAGGCCTTATGCTTTCGTCGTTCAACGGATAGGACGCAAGATTGCGGATCTTGTAATACAGGTTCGATTCCTGTCGAAAGCACAATTTATATATGCTGAGCCTCAATTCTAAAATTTCCGAGTTGAATCGCGTCGGAACTACTACTGCTCAATACTTAAAAAAGCTAGGTCTCGTGACTATCGAAGACCTGCTTTTTTATTTACCATATCGCTATGATGACTTTAGCCACGCCCTACCGATTGCCGATTTAAAAGAAGGGGAAACGGCCAATGTTCTGGGCACGATTGAACTTATCCAAAATAAAAAAAGTTGGCGGCAGCGAAAATATTTAACTGAAGCCTTGGTTAGCGATGAAAGCGAAACGCTTAAAGTGATTTGGTTTAATCAACCGTTTCTAACTCGTAATCTAAAAGTTGGTGATAAGATTTCCTTGGCTGGCCGGGTTAGCGATAATTATGGGCAATTAGTGATGATTTCGCCGCAATACGAAAAGATTTATTCTGAGGATTTAATTCATACCAAGGGTTTAGTGCCCAATTATCATTTAAGCGCGGGCGTAACGCAAAAACAGCTTCGTTTTTTAATTAAACAAATAATCGGCTTGGCAAAAAACGTACCGGATTGGCTGCCGCCAGCTATAAAAAATAAATTAAAATTATTAAATTTAGCCACGGCTTTGACCCAAATTCATTTTCCCAAAAATTCAGTTGAAGTTATCGCCGCTCAACAGCGTTTAAGTTTTGCTGATTTATTTCTCCGGCAAATCAGAGCCCAGATGATAAAGAGACAATTAAAAACTCGTCGCGCGCCAATGATTGCCTTCAAAGAAGCCGCCACTAAAAAATTTGTCGCCTCTCTCCCCTTTAAATTAACTGACGCCCAAAGAAAATCCGCCTGGGAAATTTTAAAAGATTTGGAGAAAAATGAACCGATGTCCCGATTACTCGAAGGTGACGTCGGGAGCGGTAAAACTTTAGTGGCGACTCTAGCCCTGTTCAATGTCGCTTTAAATCAGGCTCAAGGCGCTTTAATGGTGCCAACGGAAATTCTCGCCCAACAACATTTCAAATCATTAACGCAACTCCTGAATGATTTTAACTTCAAAATCGGCTTATTAACTAATGGCCAGAAGAAAACTAATTATGAATTGGAGTCGGAGAATCTAAGCGGCTCAGCTAAATTAAAGACCGAGGCGATCGTTCAAGAAATTTTAACAGAATCAGATATTATTATCGGTACCCAAGCCTTGATTCAAGCTAAAATTAAATTTTCTAACCTGGCTTTAATTGTCGTTGACGAACAGCATCGTTTCGGCGTCAGCCAGCGGAAAAAATTATTAGACTTAGGCCCGACCGGCTTAACCCCCCATTTTCTCTCCCTAACGGCGACGCCGATTCCCCGCTCTTTAGCTTTGGCGATTTACGGCGATTTAGATTTATCAATTATCAATCAATTACCACTGGGGAGGAAGCCCGTAATTACTAAAATTGTTTTGGAGCCTAAACGGTCTCTGGCTTATGAATTCATTAAAAAACAAATTAAGGTCGGGCGCCAAGTTTTTGTTATTTGTCCCCTGATTGATGAATCGGATAAATTAGGCGTTAAATCAGTCAAAACGGAATTTGAGCATTTAGACAAAGAAGTTTTCCCGGAAACCAAGATGGGGCTTTTGCATGGTCGCGTTTTGGCCTGTCACAACTCCATCAGTTCCGCGGTCGGGTCGGTCGCGGTTCTGAGCAATCATATTGTTTTCTATTTCCGACTAAAGAAAATATTGATAATCCCAAAACTTTAACTCGGCTAGAAGCTCTAACTAAGTATCAAGATGGTTTCTCTCTAGCTAAAATTGATCTTAAACTTCGCGGGGCGGGTGAAACCTACGGCGAGAGTCAAAGTGGTTGGCCGGAATTGCAAATCGCCACTTTATTTGATTATGACTCAATAAAAAAAGCTCAGGCTGAAGCTGAGACTTTGATAAAAACTGATCCGGAATTAACGGCCTATCCCTTATTGAAAGATAAATTAGGTAACTGGGAAGAAAATATACACTTAGAGTAAAAAACTGTTTAAAAAAGGAAAAAGGCTGTCCGCTTGAACAGCCTCTTTTTTTATGGCTTGAGCCAATTCTTGGCGACCTTAGGCCGCGGTTTTCCAAATGTACTTATCCATAAAATCCAGGAAATCTTCCCCTAAGGCGATTGTTTCACTGCTTGAAAGAGCGAAAACAATTATGGTACCCAAGATGGGCAAAGAAAATTCCGGATTAAGGACATACCATTCGGCCATGTTCATTGCGTCCGTATGTTGCAAGGCAATCACCGCGAAAAAGGCCAGGCCGAAAATAATTATCGCAATAATCAGATTAACCATTCCGGCAATAATCAAAATTCTGTAAATGTTTCTTTTCATGACCAGGAGTTTTTGATTTATATTAATTTATTTAAATTCACGTTAATTCTTAGTTAAACAAATAAATAAAAAAAAAAAAAAATTAACGTGAATTCTTATGAAAAGAACAAAACTTGACTTAAATCTATTATAACATTTTATGATATTTATGTCAATATATAATGTTATTATAACTTATATTAGCCAATATATAGCTATAAAAAATACCCTGATATTGACATTAGCTTTTTTATATTATAACATTAACTTATGTTTATTAACAGCTATTCTCGCCCTTAATATTTAAGTTCGAGAATTAAATAAAGTTCATTTCCAAATAATTCTAGTCATTAACCCTTTTTTAAAAAAACAAGCTATGGGAGGAATCTTAACTGGCCGACTCGGGAAAAAAACAGTGGAAATCAATTTTGATTCCGCTAAACTCAATGATCAAAATAAGCTGATCATTAGTGTCAAACATACGGAAAAAAACGGGAAAGGCAACGGCTATTTTCCGGTTGATGCCGACAGTTTGAAAAATCATCCTGGGTTCAAGCCGATCAAAGAAGCCTTGGAAATCTTGCGCCGTGAAAAAGAAGCGCGAAAACTAAAGTGCACTAAACAAGCGCCGGTAAAAGTTAAAAAGAATCGCGGCCTGACAGTCAATTGTCACAAACCACGACCGGCGTTAACACACTGAAACTAAAAATCTCTCAGCTGATTAAAACGGAAGCTCCCCCTGGTGCTTCCGTTTTTCCTTAGTCTCGGCCTTTTTTGAAATATCGCCCTGACTATTGAACTCATCTTTTAAGATATTGACCTAATCTAATTTCTGTCTTAATATACAAATATCGAACTTTCAATATTAACCAAATTCATTAAACAATGACCGAAAAAATCAATAACGACGATTTAATCTATGCCTACTACAAAACCAGGGAAGTAGTCATCGATATCTCCGGAAAGGAAGTGCCGCCCGACGACGCCACTGACTTCGTAGTCAGAATTACAAATGTGGGCGAACAGTCAGACGCCGGGCATCAAGCTCTTTTCTCCGAATTGGAATTTGATTCCTCGGCCGCCCGAACCAAGGCCTATGAAAGGCTAAAAAACTCCAATCCGCACGGGCCACTGATACCAGCTTAATTAGCTGAAGATCAGCCGCTCTGCGATTTCAAGAAAAGCGACCCTCAACCGGCCGCTTTCTTCTTTAAATTTTTAATCTATTCAATTATTTATTTTTGCTTTATTTAATTATTTCTTGCAATTCACTCAAGTTATTTATTTTAAATAATTTAATCTTTTTTGCCTTTACTTCTCCGGGCGGAATAATGGCGGCTGTAAAACCGAGTTTCTCCGCCTCGGCTAACCTTTGCTCCAGTTTATTAACCGCCCTAACTTCTCCGCCTAAGCCGACTTCTCCTAAAATTACTGTTCGACGATCTAAACTCTTATTAACATAGGATGAAATAATCGCCGCCGCGACCGCTAAATCTAGCGCCGGATCATTAATTTTTAAACCGCCCACGATATTTAAAATTATA
>JAPLVX010000007.1:10928-13632 GCA_026396945.1 Candidatus Falkowiibacteriota bacterium | reverse complement strand
CAATGAAAATATAAAGAAATGTCCAAACGGGAACAAAGAGCCAAGCTGGTGGCGACCAAGAAGGCTTAATTAACTGCGAGTACCAATTGTATGTATTCATATACATTAATTATATATCAAAACGAGTATTAAAAAAACAGGACAAGGATTTGAACCAATATAGACTAATAAAATCAAGTCTTTTCCATTGATTGCACCATAAATCCAATATGCCCGGAAAAAGTTAGAACCACTTGGTAATTTAAAACATATATAATATCAAAGCAAAAACGGGTCTTTAAAACCTATTTTTGTGTTTTACTCCCCTCCGTGGACGCATTCAGAGCTCTAAACTGGCAGAAAATTAAAAATGAAGTTGAAGATAATTAAATTTTTAAAATGTTTCTCAAGCTTGGACTCCAAAACTAATTTTTGATATAATATTAAAATATGAAGTTAACAAATGATAGCTATATAATTACAATGGGTACAAAAAACTTCACTGAAAAATATTTTCGTGATGAAAAAGGCTGGGTTAAGATTTCTGCAAAGGGTAATAAATTTCGAATGACAGCGGAACAACTTCTCAATCATCTATTACCAGTCATATCTAACATAAAGCCAGGCCTGACTTGGAAAGTTGAATATAAAAATCAGAGATAATTAAATTCCTAAATTAAATCTGGTATAAAAAAATAATGGCAAATTTAAGCCATTATTTTATTTGCTCCCCATCAAGAACGTGTTTAGAAACTTAAACTGAAGCAAAATAAATGGGGAATTAAAATCATCAAATATAAAAGACCCTTGAAATTAATCTTAGGTCTCGGCATTCACGTCATTTAATGGAATTGCTAACGAAGGTTAAATAATAATTCATATCATCATTACTGCTGTAACGGCGCCTACGGAAAGTGCTATACCCATAGAAAAATAAATAATTGTTCTTCTTATCCTCCTCATTGGAACGGTATATAATTCATAACCGTCAAGAACATTCGGCAGGCCTTTTTTAAACTTATTTACCTCTGACAATAAGACTAGATATGCAGCTCCTGTCGCACAAAAACTTATTATAAACATAATAAGTAACCATATACGTGTTTCCATCTTGTTGATTATTTAAGTTAAATAATATTTGTTAATGTATTAAAAATATATAGCATAACACTATATTTTTGTCAATACTGCTCGGAGTTTGGGATATAGTTGGAACGATTTTATGAAAATAAAAAAACCGAGCTATATTGTAAGCTCGGCGTTCGGCATCTTGTATTTTCCCATTTATTTAGTACTACGCTTGTCCTGAAAATGTTCTTCTATATCGATTTGCCACCATTCGGGTGGTGTTTTGGCCCGGAACCAAATACTATTTTCGTAACTATCCAACTCTCTGGTGATAATAAAAAGAAGGGCCATCACAAAAACAATAGAAAATACTGATGTTACTCCGATAACTTCCCCGGAAAAAGGAAAAAAGAGGATGAAAATAATAATGACGCCGGCCACTAATCCCAGCGGTAGATGGATGAGGATTGGCAACTGTTCATCTCGATATGATAAAAAAGTGTCGAGATCTTTCTGCACTATGGCTCTGGACACTTCTTTGGATTCGTCTAAAACTCGGTTTACAGCATAGCCGGCAAAAATAACATAAACAAAGAAAGCGAAGGCCAGAGGTAGGAATAGAATGGCATTTTCCGCTACCTTTTTAAAAGATAGGCCATAGTAATTGATTGAATATTGGGCAAAGGCGAAAATCAACCCTGAAATAATGGCCTTTATCACTACCGGCACGTGTCGTTTAGCCGAAATCCAATGCCTGTTTTCAAGAACATAGTTTGGATTCTTTTTGTCTATTTTTTTCCAAAGCATTTTCATGGTCTTCATGGTATATTATATTTAATTGTTAAAGTAATAAAAAAATATAGCATCTTTGATTTGTTTTTGTCAATAATTTAATGCAAGTGCTCTAGCCTTAGGATAGGTTCGCTTCTGCCCTGTTCAAATCCTTGCCCAAATAATAAAATAAAACACCCAAAAGGGTGCTTTATTTTATCAGCTCAGAATTTGGGATATCGTTAAAACGGTTTCGGGAAAATAAAAAAGCCCGTGTCTGTCACGAGCCTTCTCTGCGCAAAGGATTCCTGAAACCTTATTTTAATTGAGGGTTCATCATTTTTACGAGCAAAATCTGGCCTTCTGCCTGAGTTGGCAAAACTTCCTCGCCATCGAGTGCAAGGAGGGCTCCAAGAAATATAATCGCCTTTTTGGCGTCGGGACTTTTAATAAATTGGTTTGCCCTTTTTACCATTTCGGAGCAATTTTCGTGTTCATCAGCTCTCATAACCGATAACTCGGCTACATGGAGAATTGCTTCAATATCAATAGTTCCTATCATACTGTTAAATTTTAAAGGTTCGACAATAACATGTAACAAAAAAATATACCATAAGGTATATTATTTTGTCAAGTGCCAGGAGTCTGAAAGATGGTTGGAACGGTTTTAAAAATGAAAAAAGACGTCCTCGGAAATAACGGACGTCTTGTTTCGGACAGCCTTCCTAGTGCTACCCGAAGATTTTAGTTATGTGAACTTCAATCTTCATTATTATGATAATATCATATTTAAAATATTATGTCAATAGTATAATAGATATTTAGCAAATTAATACAAAAAATAGACTAACAATAGCCTATTTTATGCTGGCTCGGGGACGATGAT
>JAPLVX010000007.1:8226-10892 GCA_026396945.1 Candidatus Falkowiibacteriota bacterium | reverse complement strand
CTCGCCGTCGCTCGCTCTTTCGTTGTCGCGGTCAGCGTCCAAATATCCCCCGGATATTTGTACGACGCTCGCTACGCCTCGGTCGACTGACCTTCGGCTAAGCTCGCTTCTGCCCTGTTCGAATCCTTAACTTCCCATAATCATAAAAATAAAAACACCCATTTGGGTGTTTTTATTTTTATAGCTCGGGGACGAGGATTCGAACCTCAGTTATCAGGGCCAGAACCTGGAGTCCTACCACTAGACGATCCCCGAAAAAAATAATAAATATAAATTAAAACATTCCCCGCCCTTTAAAACATTCCCCTCCCTAAAGTAATAAACATGGCAATCGCCGAAACCGCCATAATACAAAAAGTCCCCCAGACTAAAAAATTGGAAACTCCGCCGCTCCTATAATCTCCCATGATTTCTTTGTTCCTGGCCACTCGGGCGATAATGAAAAGCAAAGGCACAGAGACAACGCCATTGAAGACCGCCGTGAAAACTAAGGCTTTCATCGGATCGAAGCCGACAAAATTAATCATTAAACCGATTAAGGTCGCCACAATTATAACCCCGTAAAAATGCTTAGCTCTTTTCAACTTTCGATTTAAACCCTCATCCCAATTAAAGGCTTCGGATAGGGCGTAAGAAGCGGAACCGGATAAAACTGGCACTGCCAACAAGCCTAAGCCGATGATACCAACCGAAAAAATAATTTTGGCAATTAGGCCGGCGTTGGGAAAGGTGTTGACTAGGGGTTCTAAGGCGCGGGCGGCATCGGCGGCGTTTCTGATATCGGTGACGCCGCTACTATGCAAAACGGTCGCCGCCACCACGATAATACACCAAGCGCCCAAGGCAGAAAATAACATACCAAAAAAATTATCTAAACGCAAATTATGGATAAATTTTTTCATGCCCCGAGGGAATAAATTCTTCCGCCAAATATGTCTAGATTTTTCCTCCTCCACTTCTTGCGAGGCTTCCCAAAAAAACATATAGGGCGAAATGGTTGTGCCGAGCACGCCGGTGATGATGAAGAAAAAAGCGAAAGTAAATTGAATGTGAGCGAAAAAAGTAGCGGTAAAAATCTCGAGCCAGGGTTGAAAAAAAAAAAAAACCGTAATTGGGTAAGCCAAGAGGGCTAAAATTAGCCACTTCAAAATTTTTGAATAAGTTTTGTAAGAGGTAAAAATTTCTAATAATAAAATTACCGTGGTCAAAAATAAAGTTAAAATAGTAAAATTAATCGGAATAATCAATTTAGCGGCGGCCGCCATCGCCCCGATGTCGGCGCCGATATTAATCGTATTAGCGATAAAAACTAAGGCGACGGCAAAAAGTAAAATTTTCTTATTATAATGAGTTTTAATAACTGCCGCTAAGCCTTTACCGGTCACCGCGCCAATCCGGGCGCAAGCTTCTTGGATCCCCACTAAAAAAGGAAAGATACAAGCGGTCGCCCAAAGTTGACCATAGCCGAACTGGGCGCCGGTTTGCGTATAAGTAGCGATCCCGGACGGCTCATCATCGGCCGCTCCGGTTACTACCCCCGGACCAATTACTTTAAGGGTCTTTTTTATCTTAGCGATTATTCTTTTTATATTTTTCATATTCTTCAACAATCAAGGAATAATTAATTCTTCGGTCGCATCAACGGAAAAATTTGGCATTCGCGCGCTGTCTTATTCATCAAAAAACTAAATAGTCGTTCACTGAAACCGAAACCACAGGTGGGCGGCATTCCGTATTCTAAGGCCTCGACGAATTCATGGTCATGCATCTGCGCTTCATCGTCGCCGGCCTCTTTTAATTTTTGCTGTTCTTTAAATCTCTCTTCCTGATCCAAGGGGTTATTTAACTCGCTATAACCGTTGCCCATTTCTGAGCCGGCAATAATCGGTTGAAATTTTTGGGCGAGCGCCGGATTATTCTCACTTCTTTTAGCTAAGGGGGAGATAGTAATTGGCGTTCCGATTAAAAATCCCGGACCGGCAATCTGGCGGCGACAATATTTCCAAAGATTATCCATCGCCCGGGTAATATTAAAACCTTTCGGGTCATACTCGACTTTCAATTCGTCGAGCTTGGCTTTTATTTCCTTCTCGGTCGCTTTTAAAACATCAACCCCGGTCATTTTTAAGACCGTTTCCCGATAATCATATAATTCCCAGGGCTGGCCTAAATCAACAGCGAAATTTTATAATCAGCGTAAGCCCAATAGAATTCCATCTGAGTGTACTCCTGAAGATGCTCAGCGTCCATGCCTTCGTTCCTAAATTGGCGGCCAATTTCAAAAGTTTTTTCTAGGCCGGCCACCATTAATTTTTTCTGCCATAATTCACCCATAGAAATTCGTAAATAAACGTCGATATCTAGGGCATTATGATGAGTGACAAAGGGCCGGGCATCGGCGCCGCCGGTGGTATTTTCTAAAACTGGAGTTTCCACTTCAACGAAAGCTCGCTCCAGTAAAAATTGACGGGTCGCCTGCCAAAATTTGGCCCGTTTTAAAATCATCTCCTTAACCTCAGGGTTTAATAAAATATCTAAATACCTTTTTCGAAATAATTCTTCCTCGTCTTTTAGGCCATACCAAGCATCAGGAATCGGCAATAAGGCTTTACTTAATAATTTCCAGTCTTTAACCAATAGACTGCTTTCGCCTTTATGGGTCACAA
>JAPLVX010000007.1:4534-8172 GCA_026396945.1 Candidatus Falkowiibacteriota bacterium | reverse complement strand
GGGTCACAAAACAATGGCCGTAAACCTCCAAAAAATCACCGTTATCAATTAATTTAATAAATTGTTTATATTTCTCGTCACCCAAATCTTTCTTAGATAGAGCTAACTGTATCTGTCCGGAACTATCCTCTAAATTAGCAAAGGTTAAATTGCCGTGCGCCCGTAAACTGCGTAAACGGCCGACGATATAAAATTCGGCTTGCTTCTTTTCTAAAGCGGCGAACTTTTTTAAAACTTCAGCAATTAAATAATCGCGTCGAACTTGAGCTGGATATGGATCAAGACCTAATTTTTGGATCGCTTGTAATTTTTTCAAGCGATCAGCCCGCTCGCTCACGGCTGATTTTAAAGGCTCAGACTCATTATTGTGTTCCATATTATTTAAAATTATGCTTTTATTGTAATTTATCTGTGTCTAAAAGTCAAAAAATGACCTTTAATTATAGCAAAAAAAGATCATGACTTATGACCTTTTTTATAACGAACAAGCATCGGGACAAAACAAATGAGAATGAAACCAGGTGGCAATCAAATATTTGACTCAGCTCTTATTCAATTTTAATAATTTTGTATTTTACTAAACCGCGCGGAGTTTCTACCTCAACGGTCTGGCCTTTTCTTTTGCCGACAAAGGCGACGCCGAGCGGCGATTCATTGGAAATTTTCCCTTCCAGAGGATCGGCTTCATTAAAGCTGACGATCGTATACTTTTTCTCCTGACTATCGGTTTTAACAGTAACGCTTGAACCCATCACGACTTCATCCTTGGAACCATGACTATCAACTACGGTCACATTCTTTAGAGTGTTGGCTAGTTCAAGAATCCGGCCTTCATTTAGAGCCTGAGCGTCTTTAGCTTCGCTGTATTCCGCATTCTCGCTTAAATCACCTAATTCTTTGGCGCGTTCAATCCTTTCGGCGATCTCTTTTCTCTTCACCTGGCTTAAACAATTTAATTCGCTTTCCAGTTTGTCATAACCTTCTTGCGAAATAATTTGATCCGGCATAGTTGTTTATGTTATTTAGATAATTATGGAATTCAATATACCTTATCTTAAAAAATAAGACAAGAGCTTAACATGATATAAGAGATCCCGAGCGGATGGTTAAGATAAGGGGTGAATATATTGGTGACAAGCAAAAATGTTAGGCCGGTCGCTAAGGCTAATTTTATAACTAAAGTATCAGCTAACCCTCGCTTTATAACAGTTACTAATAATAATAAGTAAGCCAAGGCTCCTAAGAAGCCAATTTTCAGCCAGATATCTAAGTAGCCCCATTCAAAAGCATAGGTCGTGTATTCCCCGCTCGGATTATCTTGCAAAATTCGCGGATCACTTGATTTATAAGTAATAGTCGTACCATACCCTTGGCCGAAAATTGGTTGCTCCAAAACTTTTTGCCATAAGGGCACAAGCTGCGACCAGCGGGAAGCCACAGCGGCATCGGCGCTTAAAAAATTAGCGCGGCGCTGAAAGATATCGGCCGAAAACGAAACTAAGGACTTAGGAAATGGGAAAAAGGCCAGGCAATAAATTAAAACTAGACTGGCGAGGGCCGATATTAGTAAACCGGGAATAGTTTTAAGCCAGCGGCGAATTGAACTTCGTCTAATTATTAAGATCGCCGCTAGAATATAGGCGGCGAGTAAGCCGACCCAAAAACTGCGGGAAAAACTAATTAGGGTCGTCATTAAAAATAGACTCAAGAGGCTATAATAAATAAATTTGGCTCGCCGCCCGGCCGCGGGTGACCAAAATAATAAAAATATGAAAGCCAGGGGCGCATAAATTTGTGATTGTAAAAATACCCGTGGCCAATTAAAACCGATATTCGTGATTTCACCCACGCCGCTAAAGCGAATCCATTTATATAAAGTGAGACTCCAAGAAAAATCATGAGCAAAAATAAAAAAGAAAAATAAAGTTTTAAGGCTTAACCAGATTACGGCGGCGCTACTGACTAAAATGAGGCGATTATAAACGGCCTGATCAACGTTTTTATAGTAAATTATTACCAGGAGTGGCAAGAGAGCAAAAAATAACCAAGCGTTAAAATCATGAAACCAATTGCTACTCAAGCCATAGCGTAAGTAGCCCTGGATTACACCCAATAAAAGAAATAAAAAAACTAGCCCAAAAAGATAGCCGACCCGAAAAAATTTGAGTTTGGCAAAATCGGCTTTATTTTTTAATAATTTATAAACTCCAAGCAAAAAAATTATTAGAAACAAAATTAGGCGTAAAGACAAACCGCCCGCCGCGAACAAATAACCTTTAGAACTAATAATGAGCTCGGCAATTAATAAGAGCAAACCATATTCTAAGCGATAAATAGTCAAAACTAAGGCGGCTAAAATAATTATTCCAAAAATCCCGACATTAAGTCCGGGATAAAAATAAGCGATAAATGACAATAATTCTAAGCCGCCAAACGCGCCCAAAAGATAAACGGTTTTTTTATTTAAAATTTTATTTAAAACTAAGTCCATAAACTTTATCACCGACTTTGAAATTATTTCTCGCTGCATAACCGCCGGTTAGCTCTAAGGCATAATCAATCGGCTGGCTACTGGTATAGATTTTTGTCGGATCACTGCCCTCCGGCTGAGCGGCCGCGACAATTTCAACAATCTGGCTGTCAGCAATAAAGACAATATCCAGAGGAAATTTCATATCGCGCATTACAAAACTTTGTGTTTCTTTGGTTGGGAAAGAAAATAACATCCCGTAATCAGCCTCTAAATTATTCCGACCACTAAGACCGCGATAACGAGAAGCATTCGTGTCCGCCAATTCCACGGAAATCGCTTGCTCATTAATTTGGATTAGATAACGAGCGGCCGAGCGGAGATTTTTAACTAAGAATAGCTCGAATACTCCCAACAAAATTAAAACTATAATGACTAGGCCGAAAATAATTACTCGGCGCGTGTTAATTATCATAAAATTAAGTTTAATTAATTAAACTTATAATTAAATTAAAGGCTAGGAACTAAGTTGGCAAAATTCAACAAATTTATAATTCATTCTAAGCCGTGCTTGTCTTTGACAATCTTCAGGGCCGCTTTATATTTTTTAACAGCTGGTAAAAAGGGGAGGAGCTTATAAGCGGCCGCCGGCAACCAAGTGCTAATCGTGCCGCCCGGAGCGACCGTAAACAGAACTTGAGGAATAAACAGGCCGGTCTTCCCTTCGGCCAACATCGTCAACCATAAATCCCAATCTTGTAACTTTTTAATATTCTCATCCCAGCCGCTGGCGGGAAAATCCTTGGTCCTGATTAAAGACATGGTATGAATATAAGGCATGGTTTTTAATTTCTCCGGATCAAATTCGCCCAACTTAAATAATTTCCGACCCCATCTAAAAGAAGAGTAGGCGTAGCTAGCGTTCCAGTTTTGTTCCAGAGCGGACCACATCGTCTCTAGAGCCTGGGGATATAAAATTGCATCGGCATCACAAAACAGAATATATTCGCCACGCGCTTCTTTAAAACCCCGATTACGGGCGGCCGGCGCGCCGAGATTGGGTTGACTTATAAAAATATAATTATTCTCGGGCGCTAATTTTTTAATATAATCAGTGAATAGAGATTCGGGGTTATCAATCGAACCGTCATTAATAATAATTACCTCA
>JAPLVX010000007.1:0-4460 GCA_026396945.1 Candidatus Falkowiibacteriota bacterium | reverse complement strand
ATAATCGAGATCATAAAATTTTTGCTGGACTTAATTTAATTTATAGTGGCTTAATTTAATTTATCGGGACTTAATTATTCTTGATACCCGCAAACACGTCTTTAGCTTGGTGAGTCCAATTAAACTTAGTTTGAGCGCGCTCTTGACCCTGCCGACCTAATTTAGCTCTTAGCTCCTTATCACTGGCCAACTTAATAATAGCGTCTCTAATCTCTCCTAAGTTATCGGGATCGACTAATAAACCATTCAAACCATCGACGACCGCATCACTGACCCCGCCGCTCGCCCCGGCGATAACCGGCCGGCCACAAAGATTCGCTTCTAGGTAAACAATCCCGAAGCCTTCGAAGTCTCCATCTAAATCACGTAAATCACGGGCCGGCATAATAAAAATATCCGCCAATTCTAGCCAGGCCCATTTTTCCGCTTCCGTGGCCGCGCCGACAAATATTACCTGATTCGTGGCCAGGGCTCTTAGCCTCTCTTCTTCCGGACCCTGCCCAATTATAACATAAACTATCTTCGCCGCTAAATCGGCGGGCAAATCCTTAAGAACAGCCAAGACTGAATCAAACCCCTTGCGTTTGACTAAGCGACCGAGGCTAAGCAAAATTGTCTTGTTTTCTAATTGCTCGAAATATTGCCGGCGCAATCGCTCTCTCTGTTCGGGCACTGCTTGCTCCGCCTCTTTATACTCACTGACTCCTGGATTAACAATAATTGTTTTAGCGGCCAAGGTCGGCCAATTTTTCTTTAGTAAATTGGCCGTATAGCTATTGGCGCAAATTATCTGACTCGCGTCGCGTAGTATATGTTTAGCGATCCAGGCCTTGCGCGGGTGACGGAAAGCGAAAGTTAAATCCATGCCATGAAGAAAAACCGCGTATTTTATTCTTTTTAAGCGCCAGAGAGCATGAACAAGTGAACCGAGCGGTAAAATCTGACCGACCAAAATATAATCAATTCTATTTTTTCGAATGGCCCTAAACAAATGATAAAACTGGCAAAAATATTGCCAGATTCGACCGGAGCACTTTTTAGGTAAAACAAAAATTTCCTCGCCGGCCGGCCAATTTTTAGCCAAGTGTTCATAATAATTGGCTACTCCGCCTTTAAAGGGCGGGTATTCTTGGGTGTATAAAAGTGTTTTCATGTTTATGTCTTAGATTCTAAACGACTTTCCGATACTTAAAATATCCTCTTTTGTGAAACCGCGCAAGACGTAAAGAAAGACAAAATATAAAACTCCGCCTAAACTAGTCGCCAGCAAAAGAGGTAAATAATTCTTACCATAATATACCACTAAACCCATTAGAACCGCCGCCAAGAGGGCCTTGGCGCTAACGATTAAATTCTGGCGAGATTTATAAGCAATAATTTTCCGCACCTGAGAAATACCGAGGATAAACATTAAAATATTGGTGAGGAGCACAGTCAGGCTCGCGCCCACCGCCTTGTAATAAGGGATCAGAATAATATTTAAAACAACGCTAACAATCGTGACGATCACCATGTTAAAGGTATTGCGCCTTTGCCGATCGCAAGCATTTAAAAGCGAGCCGATCGGAAAATTAATAAAAATAAATAAGAGTGAAATAATGGAGATTTGCAGGGGCAGAGTCGCACCGGCAAAACCGGTTTTAAAAATTAAAACAATTTTATCAGCCAGGGCAACGGCGCCAAAAATAATCGGTAAGGAAATGATAATTAAATAATTTAAAGCGCGTTCAAAAGTAATTCGCAATTGATCCCGGTTATGAAGCCAATAATAACTCAGGGCGGGATATAAAGAGGCGGTAAAAGCTAGGGGCAAAAATTGCAAAGCAAAAATAATCTTAAAGGCCACTTGGTAAATACCGACCTCAGTGTTGCCTGCCAAAATCGCCAACAAAACCGAATCTAAATAAGTATATAATCTTTGAAAAATTGCAAACACGGCAAAGGGCCAAGAAATAACAAGAATTTCTTTAATCAGTTGGCGGTCAAATTCAAACTTGATTTTTATTTTTAAATAACGACGGACAACAATAAATGAGTAAACGAAATTGAACAGACTCGCTAAAGATAAGGCGAGCATAATATAGCGGAGATTAAGCCGATAATGGAAAGCCAAAACGCCGCTGACTAAAACAATTAATTGAAAAATAACCGAGGAAATACTTTCGTATTTTAAATTATGGAAACCGCGGACAACCGCAAAAAATGTCACCGTAAAAGAATCAAGAACCATTGAGATACAGGAAATATAAACTAAACTCTTAGTTAAAGGATCTGAGCCCAATAAATTAATAATTATAAATACCGCCGACAAAGCTAATAAGCTTAGGGGAATTTTTAACAGCAAAACATTGCTTAAATAGCGGCTGGCTTTAGTTTCATCCTTGGCCACTTCCCTGGTTAAAGAATTAACAAAGCCCAGATCGATAAAAATGGCGAAAATAGTGGTGAAAGAAATGGCAAAATAATACTGTCCCAGGCTGGCTGGCCCTAAATAACGGGCTAAAATGGCGAAATAAGTAAAAGAAATTATTTTCTGCAAAATCAGGGCCAGGGTCAAATATGAGGTATTTTTAGCAATATTATGAATTTTAGCCATATGGGCAATTATAACATCCCTTGATTAAATTTTGAAGTTATGATAATATCATATCATAAAAAAAGACTAATTCTAAGATTTTGCGTTAAGCAATTTTTATTTTATGAAAAAAGAAATTCATCCTAAATATTACCCCGATTGCAAAGTAACTTGCGTTTGCGGTCATACTTTTACCACTGGTTCCACTGAACCAGCTATTAAGGTAGAACTCTGTTCGGCCTGCCATCCTTTTTATACTGGTAAACAAAAATTAGTTGATACGGCTCGCCGTGTCGAAAAGTTTACCGCCAAAGTTAAAGCTCAAGCCTCGACCGCGGCCGCCCGAAAAGGCAAAAAGGCGAAAAAGATTAAACGGGATACTAAAAAAAGCAAAAAGGAGGTTGTAGTTAAGACTCGAGATATTAAAAAGATTGCCCAGGTTAAATTAAATAAAAAATAGCCAACGCTAGGAATAAAAAGCAATTAATGCCTAATTTTATCATGTCTATGATATAATTAAGCCGTAATTGCTTTTTTTTATCAAAAATTGTTTTTAAATTATAGGTGCTTTAAATTATATGTACGAAGATATCAAACAAAAACTAGTGGCCATCGAACAAAAGTTAAGTGACCCCAAACTCGCGAGCGAGCGCGAGGAAATGATTAAGGTTTCTCAAGCTCACGCTGCCTTAAAAAATACGGTGGGCTTGATTTTAGCTTGGGAAAAAACCAAGAAAGATCTGGCCGATAATGAAGAAATTGTTAAAACCGCCTCGGATCCGGAATTAAAAAATTTAGCGCAGACGGAAATTATTGACCTGCAAGAGAAACTGAAAAATCTAGCCGAAAAAATTGCCGAGGAAATCCACCCGGCTAACCCGCAAGACAAAAAAAATGCCATTATTGAAATTAGGGGCGGCACCGGCGGCGATGAGGCGGCTCTATTCGCCGGCGATTTATTTCGCCTGTATGCCCGCTTTTGCGAACGCCAAGGTTTTAAATTAGAAATGATTGACTCAAGCCGCCTGAGTAGCGGTGGCTTCAAAGAAATTATTTTTAATGTTATCGGCCCCGGCGCTTTCGGTCTTTTGAAATACGAGGGCGGCACGCACCGCGTTCAGCGTGTTCCGGAAACCGAAAAACAAGGCCNNNNTCATACCTCGACCGCGACCGTGGTCGTTTTGCCGGAAGCGGAAGAAGTCGATATTGAAATCAAGCCAGCCGATATCCGCATCGATACCTTTTGCTCCAGCGGTCCGGGCGGCCAGAGCGTTAATACAACTTATTCGGCCATTCGCATCCTTCATCTGCCCACCGGCCTGATTGTTAGTTGCCAAGATCAAAAATCTCAACATCAAAATAAAGAAAAGGCTTTGCAAGTTTTACGTTCCCGCTTATTGGCCCGGCAAATCGAAGAACAGCAAGCTAAGGACTCTAGTTTAAGAAAAGATCAGGTCGGTGGCGGCGACCGGAGCGATAAAATTAGAACTTATAATTTTCCCCAAGACCGAATTACTGATCATCGGATTAACATGTCTTGGCATAGTATCAATCGGATTATGGACGGAGATTTAAGCGAGATTATCGGTGAACTAAAAAAAGCGGCCAAAGCTAATTAAAATAAATAAAAAAAACCAATAAAAAACGGCCGTTTGCTGGGCCGTTTCTGATCTCAAAGATCTTTTTTCGAGGCCGGGTTTAGCGGCCGGCGATTTTTCCTCTTATTACGGGGACGAATCTTTCCGGGAAAGAAAGTGTCATAATAAGGAAAAATTCCGATAAAGCAGGCTTCAAAAACTCTCACCGGCTCAAGCGCGAGCCGTAATTTATTAGCCAAACGACGGTTAGAATAAATAATTTTTATATATTCATGCGCTTCACCGTC
>JAPLVX010000115.1:6560-6898 GCA_026396945.1 Candidatus Falkowiibacteriota bacterium | reverse complement strand
TTTGCGATACCAACGTTAATCCCGAAATGGTTACTTATCCGATTCCGGCTAATGATGACGCCACTAAAACCATTAATTTGCTTTTAGAATCAATCAAGGCCACCATCATCGAGGCTAAAAAGAAACTTAAATAATTCATTTTATTATATGGAACAAATAAAAAAACTCCGCGAATTAACCGGCGCCGGCATGGTTGATTGTAAAAACGCCCTGGACGAAACCGGCGGTGATTTAGAAAAAGCGGTTGAGGTTTTGCGTAAAAAGGGAATCGCTAAAGCGGCGAAGCGAACCGATCGCGCTGCCAACGAAGGCGTCGTTAAAGTAGCCGTTAATGCCGC
>JAPLVX010000115.1:3835-6532 GCA_026396945.1 Candidatus Falkowiibacteriota bacterium | reverse complement strand
TATTTTGGAGTTAAACTCGGAGACCGACTTTGTCTCGCGTAATGAAAAATTTCAAACCTTGGCTGACGAAATTTTGAATTTGCTTAAAGATAAAAAACCGGCCGATTTAGACGAACTTTTATCTTTAACTATGCCCAGTGGTACAGTTAAAGAAAATTTGGATAATTTAAGCGGAACGGTCGGCGAAAAGATGGGAATCAAAAGAATAGCCGTTGTTAGCGGTCCGACCGTGGCCGCTTACTCTCATTTAGGTGGTCGGATTGGCGTTTTGGTCGTCTTGGACCAAGCCGATAAAACAGAGTTAGCTCAAGAAGTCGCGATGCAAGTCGCCGCCGCTAATCCTAAATACCTAAAACCGGAAGAAGTCTCGAGCGTTGAATTAGATAAAGAAAAAGAAATTTATCGCGCCCAATTATTAGAAGAAGGCAAACCGGAGGCAATGGTTGATAAAATTGTACTGGGCAAGGTTAGCAAATATTATGGCGAAGTTTGTTTGCTTGAACAGGAGTTTATTAAAGATGATAAAAAGAAAGTAAAGGATATATTAGCCGGGGTTGGCGTCATTCAATTTATTCGTTATAATTTATAATTTTTTCTTCACCCCGCCTAAAATTAGCGGGGTGAAGTTTACATAATGTATGTCTAGCGTTCAGATTCAGTTTGCGAGCTGGGATAAAATTTATAATTTCTCCAACCAAAACAACCTAGAGTTAAAGGTTGGGGAAGCAGTAATGGTAGAAACCGAACTGGGTTTAGAGCTCGGCCGGATTATTGGCTTTAAAGATGATAAAAATCAAGACCGAGAATTAAAGCCAATTTTACGAATCGCGACTTATGATGATGTGGCTAATTTGCCGAACGAGACCAAAAAATTAGACGCTTTAAATTATTGTAAGCAAGTCGCCAATCGGCTTAATTTGGAGATGAAGTTAGTCGATGCCCATTTTTCTTATTCCGGCAACCGGATCACCTTTGCTTTTATTGCTGACGGCCGGATAGACTTTAGGGATTTAGTTAAAGATTTAACGGCTTATTTCAATTGTAATATCCGGCTCAATCAAATTGGGATTAGAGATGAAGCTCGCGCCTCGGGTGATTGCGGCCCTTGTGGCAACGGTCTTTGTTGCCGGAGTTTTTTAAAAGATTTTTTTTCCATCACTTCGGAAATGGCCGAGGCCCAACAAGTGGTCCATCGCGGGAGTGAGCGAATTTCCGGTATGTGCGGACGTTTAATGTGCTGCTTATCTTACGAATATGAGGGTTATAAAGATATGGCCGGCGAGTTGCCGCCGCTCGGCGTCAAAGTCAATGTTGACGGTAAAAGGGGCGTTGTTGTCGGCCATCATATTTTGAAGCAATCGGTTGACGTAGAATTTCCGCCGGAGAAAGCGGGCGATCGAAATATATTTGTTGAAGTTGATCTCAATCGTCATAAAAAAAGTAAAAAATAATTTAAATAAAAATTAATTTTTCGTTAATTCATTTAGTAATTTTCTAAAATAGTTCTTTAAGATGAAAAAAAAAGTTTTATTAATTGATCATCTGGGCGATACGCTCGTTGAGGCGCTGGCAGCAGTGTGCCGGTGCTCGACGGAATACGTGTCTAGTTTAAATGAAGCTCGGGATAAAATTAGTCAGGTTAATTTTGACTTTTTGATTCTTGACCCCTGGATTTTTGACAAAGAAGATCTTCGCTCTTGGCTTGAGGATTTAAAATCTAAAGTATCTCCGACGCCGCCAAGAGTTATTATCCTCTCTTCTCATAAACAAGAAGACACGGACAAGTCCTATCCGATTAAGTTGGGCATTCACTATGATTATTTTATTTACTCTGATATTTGGCCCCCTCTTAAGGCCATTATTAATAACTAAATAATCTATCTCAGTTCGTTATTCACCCTAGTCTTTCAAGGCTAGGGTTTTTTCTTATCCTAATAAATATGTTATAATAAACAGGTAAATAAATTAAAAAGTTAGAAAAAAATTTATGCCCAAAATTAATTTAGCGATCAATGGTTTCGGTCGTATTGGCCGCGCCGCTTTTAAGGTTATCTTGAACCGTTTCCCGGATATTAGAATTGTGGCCATTAATGACTTAACTGACACGCTTACTTTGGCCCATTTAATTCAATATGATTCTTGCTATGGCCGCTATGATAAAAAAATTGGCGCCACTAAAGATAGCTTGATCGTGGCCGGTCAAAAGATTCCGGTTTTAGCCCTAAAGGATCCGAGCCAGCTTCCTTGGAAAGATTTGAAGGTCGACGTGGTTCTAGAATGTACTGGTAAATTCACGGACAAAGAAGGCTTAAGTCTACATCTTAAAGCCGGTGCCAAGAAAGTACTTTTGTCCGCGCCGGTGAAAAAAGGTGGCGTCAAAACTGTGGTTTTGGGTGTTAATACCAATAAAATTTTAAAGAGCGATAAGTTGCTCTCTTGCGCTTCTTGTACTACTAATTGCTTGGCGCCAGTGACCGCTGTTATTAAAGATAAATTCGGTATCAAAAAGTCGTTCATGACCACGATTCATTCCTATACCGCCGATCAGAATCTAGTTGACGGTCCGCATAAAGATTTACGCCGGGCGCGAGCGGCCGCTTTAAATATTGTCCCGACCACGACCGGCGCGGCCATTGCCGTCACCGAAACTATTCCGGCTTTAAAGAATAAGTTCGACGGTCTGGCGGTACGGGTGCC
>JAPLVX010000115.1:0-3822 GCA_026396945.1 Candidatus Falkowiibacteriota bacterium | reverse complement strand
CTCCGGTTGGTTCTCTTTGTGACTGCGTTTATCTATTGAATAAAAAAACCACCGTGGCCGCGGTTAACGCCGCCTTTGTTAAGGCCGCCAAGGGTAATTTTAAAAATTTAATTGCTGCTTCAAAGGAAGAATTAGTTTCCACTGATATCATTGGTAATCCTCATAGCGCCATCGTTGATCTCTTATCAACCAAACTGATCGGCGGTGATTTATTAAAGGTAATCTCTTGGTACGACAATGAATGGGGCTATTCTAATCGTTTAGTCGAATTGGCTCGTTATTGGGCGAAAAAATAAAAAGTTTATTCTCATAAATAAAAGACTTAATTTATTTTTCATGAATAAAGATCTTATCCATAAAATTAAAGCCGCTGGGTTAGTCGGTCGCGGGGGGGCAGAATTCCCGGTTTATTTAAAATGGCTGGCGGTCTATCGGGCGATGGTGAGCAAGGACAATATCCATTGTCAAATTAGAGGTAAAGATGAAATTGCTTGTTATTATCATCCCGATCAAAGTCCGCGCCAAAAAGTTTGCTATGTGGTTGTTAATGGCGCCGAAGGCGAGCCGGGTATTTATAAAGACGGCTATATTTTAGCCAATCACACTCCCCAGGTTTTGCGGGGGGTAAAAACGGCGGTTGATTTTTTAGGAGCTAAAAAAGCTTATTTATTTTTGCGTCCGGATTATTTTAAAAAATATGAAGAGATTCTAATTAAAGAAGCGGCTAAAATTTCTTTGCTTAGTAAACTAGAAATAATCATCAAGCCCAAGGGGGCTGGCTATATCGCCGGTGAAGAAAGTACGATTCTAAATATTATCGCCGGCCGGCGGGTAGAACCGCGTTTACGACCGCCTTATCCGACCGCGCACGGCTTATTTGGTCAACCCACTTTAATTAATAATATAGAAACTTTTTATAACGTGGCCCTGGTAGCTGACGGAACTTATAAGAACGAACGCTTTTTTAGTTTGAACGGCACGATAAAGAAAACCGGAGTTTTTAAATATCCCGCCAATTGGTCAATCACCAAGATTTTAAAAGAATCGGGCAATTATCCCGATTTCCCGTTCTTTGTGCAGGTCGGCGGCGATGCGAGCGGGGAAGTTTTGGCCGAAGATCAACTAAACAAAACCGTGGGCGGTGCCGGGTCAATTACGATTTATAATTTGAAGAATCACAACCCTCATAGATTATTATTAACTTGGTTGGAATTTTTTAAGAATGAATCATGCGGCCAGTGTACGCCTTGTCGTGAAGGGACCTACCGTTTATGGGAGCTAGCCAACGCGACTCGGATGAATTGGAATTTATTTGAAGAAATTTTAGATAATTTAGCCAGCTCTTCTTTTTGCGCCTTGGGCGCAGCGGTCCCGTTGCCAATCCGTTCTTATTGGCAAAACGTTATAAATCGCAATAAGTTAAAAATTTAACTATAAATTTATGAGTAAGCGAAAAACCCAGAAGCCAAAATTGACCCCAGTTTTTACTATGTTGCCGTCGGCTCTTTCGATTTACTGGGCGAACATTATAAAATTAATCAAAATGATGTTGTGGGGGCTTATTGGCCTGATTCCCTTCGTTGTTTTGACTATCCTAGCTTTTGTTTTACAGAATATTTGGCACTTTGATGGCTCGGTGATGCAACTTGTCTTGGCGGCGCTGATTGGTCTGGCTACTTTGTGGTTGCTATATTATTTTGCTCGAGTTTATATGGGCTTCTATTTAATGGTTAAAAATAATTTTAAAAAGAAAACACAGGAACAATTTAGAGAGACAAGGTCAATTGTTTGGTCCTATATCGGTTTAGTTCTTTTAATTATTGTTTTTTTATTCCCCCTGCTTTTAATAAGTTTAGCCTTTTTAGTTTCGCTCAATCTATTATCTTTGGCGCCCCTTGTTTTAATAACCCTTTTGTTAGTTGCCTTGATATTGTTAGCGGCCGTATTCGTGATGGCGATATTTTTTGGTTTGGCAGTTTTTGCTTTAGTTTTTGAAAATTTGAATGGTCCCCAGGCTCTAAAAAGGAGTATATTTTTGATTGAAAAGTATTGGTGGGTGGTTTCGGGTCGAATTTTGTTTATCGGTTTTGTCTTTTGGTTCTTTTCTTTGATTATATCCCTGCCCTTGGCTCTAGTCTCAGAGACTAGCTCTTTTTTCAGGGCCTGGAACTCGATTATTGGTTTTGTTAAGATTCTAGTCGCGCCAATTTATTTGATTTATATGTCCTTTGTTTACAAGGATTTAGTCAAAATTAAAGGCGCGGGTTCGCTTAAATAAAATTTTTATAAATATAAAATCATTAATGAAATGTTAAGCTCTCCAATTAAAAAGAAAATTAGCGTACGCCTTGATGGCGTCAACATCAAATGTTTCTCCGGTGAGACTGTTTTAGAAGTGGCCAGAAAAAATGAAATTTTTATTCCCGCTCTTTGTTTCCATCCCGATTTGGATATTAAGGCTAATTGTCGGGTTTGCGTTGTTGAAATAAAGGGGCAACTAAAATTAGTCACCGCCTGTTCAACCGAAGTTTACGATGGTTTAGAGATCTTAACTGATTCCAAAAAGGTGAGGGCGGCCCGTAATCTAAATATTGAGTTATTATTTGCCGAGCATGAAGAGAAATGTCCGACCTGCACCCTGAGATATAATTGTGTTTTACTTGATTTGGCTAAGAAATATCAAATAAAAGTTACCCGTTTTACTGATCGTAAAAGTAGACGAGAAATCTATAAATTTGGGGGCGCCGTGGAAATTGACGGTAGCCAATGTATTGATTGTCGAAATTGTGTCGAGGTTTGCTCGCAGGTGCAAAATATTAATTATTTAGCCATCGCCGGCAAGGGAACAAGTCAGGAAATCGTGCCGACCAAGAATAAAGAAGTTGATTGTATTTATTGCGGCCAATGCACGCTTCATTGTCCGGTGGCGGCCGCCCAGGAACAAGATCAATGGGAGTTAGTGGCTAAAGCCTTGGCCGAT
The DNA here is from genome assembly GCA_026396945.1 of Candidatus Falkowiibacteriota bacterium. Classification (GTDB taxonomy): domain Bacteria; phylum Patescibacteriota; class Patescibacteriia; order Patescibacteriales; family UBA12465; genus JAPLVX01. The sequence goes on along the minus strand of JAPLVX010000115.1, from coordinate 842 downwards.
AAAAATAAAATTGTCGTGGCTCAATTTGCGCCTTCAGTCAGAGTGGCCATTGGTGAAGAATTTGGTTTAGCTTATGGCGAAGAAACAACTGGGCAAACTGTGGCGGCTTTAAAGAAATTAGGCTTTGCCCATGTTTTCGATGTAAATTTTGGGGCGGATATTACAACCATGGTTGAAGCTCAAGAACTCTTAGACAGATTGGCCGATAAGAAATCAATTAAACCGATGATTACTTCTTGTTGCCCGGCCTGGGTAAAATATGTTGAATTTTTTGCGCCGGAGCTTATTCCTAATTTGACGAGCGCGCGCTCGCCGCAAATTCATATCGGCGGCGTGATTAAAACCTATTGGGCGGAAATGATGAAGATTAATCCGAAGCGGATTGTGGTTGTTTCGGTCATGCCTTGTACGGCCAAGAAATTTGAAGCGCGGCGGAGCGAATTGAAAGTTAACGGTCTCTATCCAGTCGACTTCGTAATTACAACTCGCGAATTTGCCTATTTATTAAAAAGTAATAAAATCAATTTAGCCAGCCTTAAACCGGAAGCCAGCGATAAAATTTTTAGCGAGGGGAGCGGGGCGGCCGTTATTTATGGATCTTCGGGCGGGGTGATGGAGTCAGCTCTACGAACGGCCTATGCCCTGGCTTGCCGCGACGAGAAAGCCAGACTTTGTTCCAGTCGGATTGATTTTAAAGAAGTCAGAGGTTTAGAAGATTTTAAAGAAGCAATAATTGATATTGCGGGCCGAAAATTACGAGTTGGCGTCGTAAACGGTATTGGCGTTTTTGACAAAATCAAAAAAAACCTTAAGAATTATGATTATATTGAAGTAATGGCTTG
>JAPLVX010000054.1 GCA_026396945.1 Candidatus Falkowiibacteriota bacterium | reverse complement strand
CATAACTTAAACAATATGTCAAGTACTAAAGATTTCATTGTCGAGCAATTGAAACAGCAAATCGCTGATTTTAAGGCTGATGTTAAAGAAAAAAGCGTCGGTCGGGTTTTAAAGATTTCCGACGGTATCGCTTTAGTCTCCGGTTTATCCGAAGCGATGATGAGCGAAATTTTGATTTTTAAAACTAGCACCAAAGAAGTCACTGGCGTTGCTCTAAACCTGGAAGAAAACCTAGTTGGTGCCATTATTCTAGGTGAATACGCTTTAATTAAAGAAGGTGATGAAGTAGTTTGCTCCAAGAGAATTTTAGAAGTTCCAGTTGGTGAAGCCGTTATTGGCCGCGTTTTAAATCCTTTAGGTGAACCGCTTGATGGCAAAGGCAAAATTGAAACTGATAAATTTTATCCGGTGGAAAAGATTGCGCCGGGGGTTATTACGCGCGCTTCGGTTAAAGAACCGGTCCAAACTGGGATTAAATCAATTGATGCCATGATTCCGATTGGCCGCGGGCAGAGAGAATTAATTATTGGTGATCGGCAATTGGGTAAAACCGCGATTGCGATTGATACGATTATTAATCAGAAAGGCCAGAACATGAAATGTATTTACGTCGCCATTGGTCAAAAAGAATCTAAAGTTGCAAATATCGTAACTAAATTAGAAGAAGTCGGGGCCATGGAATATACGACGCTCGTTTTAGCCGGCGCCTCTTATGCCGCCTCCTTATTATATATTGCCCCTTACGCCGGCTGCGCGATGGCCGAATACTTTTTAGATAAAGGCGAAGATGTTTTAATTATTTACGATGATTTATCTAAACACGCGGTTTCTTATCGCGAAATTTCCTTATTATTGAGACGTCCCCCGGGACGTGAAGCTTATCCGGGCGATGTTTTTTATCTCCATTCTCGTTTACTGGAACGCGCTTGCAAATTAAACGTTGATTACGGCGGCGGTTCAATCACGGCGCTCCCGATTATTGAAACTCAAGCCGGTGATGTGTCCGCTTATATTCCGACTAATGTAATTTCGATTACCGATGGTCAGATTTTCTTGGAAGGCGATTTGTTTTACCAAGGCAATCGTCCGGCCGTTAACGCCGGTTTATCAGTTTCCCGTGTCGGTTCGACCGCTCAGATTAAAGCCATGAAAAAAGTCGCCGGTAAAATGCGCCTTGAGGCGGCTCAATATCGCGAGTTAGCCGCTTTCGCCCAATTTGGTTCTGATTTAGATGAAGATACTAGGAAAAAATTAGAACGCGGTAAACGTTTATACGAAATTTTTAAACAAGATCAATATCAGCCCTTAGAAGTCGGGAAGCAGGTAATCATTTATTACGCTTTGATTAATGGTTTCATGGATAATGTGCCAGTTGACCGGGTCCGCGAATTTGAAGCCGGTTTATATAAATTTGTTGACTTAAATGATCAGGCGGTGAAGCTTATTAATGAAAAGAAAGAATTGAGCGAAGAAGTCGAAGCTTTAATTAAGAAATTATTAGAAGATTATAAAGCTACGGTTGATTATTTAACGGAATAAAAATTTTAAGTATGAGCTAAGGATAGTACTTTTGAGCGCATCGATTTCGTATCATTAAATATAAACGTCGCTCGCTCGGTCAAGCAAATAAATTTGCTTGCCGCTCGCTCCGCTAGTTTATAGAGCAAAATGAGCGTTAGCGAATTTTGCCACAGAAATCGGCTAAGCAAAGAAGTATTATCCTTAGCTCATACGACCCACTATGGCCAAGACTAAAGAAATATCCCGACGCATCAAATCCATTACTAATACTAAGAAGATTACGAAAGCGATGGAAATGGTCGCGGCGGCTAAAATGCGCAAAGCGATTGACGCCGTGCTCAAAACTCGCACTTATGCTAATTTAAGTTGGGAGACGGTTTTGAATTTAGCCAGTATCGCCAAAAGCCGCAATGAAACGATACACCCGCTACTGAAAGCGCGCTCTAAGATTAATAAAGCTGCTATTATTTTAATTACGGCCAATCGCGGTCTCTGCGGCGCCTATAATGCCTCAGTCATTAATAAAGCCAAGGAATCAATCACCAAACATCCGATTCCGACAGATTTTATTTTAGCGGGGAAGCGCGGGCAAGCAGTCTATAACCAAAATTTCCCGGTCGCCGCCGAATTTGAAAAAAATGAATTATTGAAGGATGCCCGGGAAATTTATCCGATTGTTAAAATGGTTTTAAGCGATTACGCCCATAAAAAATATGATAAAATTTTAGTCGCTTATACCGATTTTATTAATCCGGCCAAACAAGTGGCTCGCGTGAAGCAATTATTACCAATTGAAACTGATAAATCCGATTCTTATTTGGGAATTGTTGGCCATGAGTCTAAAATTAGTATCAGCACTGAAATGATTGATGCCAAAGCAAAAAAACATTTAAGTGGCGGCGACTATACTTATGAATATACTTTTGAACCAAGTCCGCGTGAAGTTTTAGATAAGATGATTCCGCGCTTATTGGAAGTTCAGTTATACCAAGCCTTTTTAGAAGCTAACGCCTCCGAACATAGCGCCCGGATGAGCGCCATGCACCAAGCCACCGAAGCAGCCACTGATATGGTGTCTGAATTAACCCTATTTTATAATAAAGCTCGCCAGGCCAGCATAACGAATGAAATTGCCGAAATATCGGCCGGCGCCAATGCTTTGGCGGAATAAAAAAATAAAAAATAATTTTAATATTATGCAAGATCACAAACAAAATCTCGGAGTAATCAAACAGATCATCGGCGTGGTCGTTGATGTTTATTTCGAAAACAAATTACCGGAAATTTTTAACGCTCTAGAAATCGATAACCAAGGTAAAAAATTAGTCCTGGAAGTTGAACAGCATACCGGTTCCAATATTGTGCGCACGGTCGCCATGGGTTCGACTGACGGTTTGCGTCGCGGCGATAAAGTACTTGACACTGGTGCAGCGATTAGTGTCCCGGTGGGCGAAGAAACTTTGGGCCGGATTTTTAATGTTCTTGGCGAAGCGGTTGATGGGGGCGAAACGCCCAAGACCGCCAAGAAATATCCGATTCATCGCCCGGCGCCAAAATTTTCTGACCAATCCAATAGCACGGAGATTTTAGAAACAGGGATTAAAGTTATTGATTTAATTTGCCCGATCGTTAAAGGCGGCAAAGTCGGGATGTTCGGTGGCGCGGGGGTTGGCAAAACCGTGGTTATTATGGAATTAATTCATAACATTGCGTCTGAGCACGGCGGTTATTCAGTCTTTGCCGGGGTCGGAGAAAGAACTAGGGAAGGAAATGATTTATTTCACGAGATGAAAGATAGCGGCGTTATTGATAAAGTTTCCATGGTTTTCGGTCAGATGAACGAACCGCCTGGCTCGCGCGCTCGGGTGGCTTTAAGCGGCTTATCGATCGCCGAATATTTTCGAGATGAAAAAAATCAGGATGTTTTATTTTTCGTGGATAATATTTTTCGTTTTACTCAAGCTGGCTCCGAGGTTTCGGCCTTATTGGGCCGTATGCCTTCCGCCGTCGGTTACCAACCAACCCTCGCCACGGAAATGGGCGAGCTCCAAGAACGGATCACCTCAACTAAAAATGGTTCCATTACTTCGATCCAAGCGGTTTATGTACCAGCCGACGATTTAACTGACCCAGCTCCGGCGACAACCTTTGGTCATTTAGATTCAACCGTAGTATTATCTCGGTCATTATCAGAACTTGGTATTTATCCGGCCGTTGATCCGCTTGATTCATCTTCAATTATTTTAGATCCAAAAGTGGTTGGCCAAGAACATTATGAAGTCGCTCGCGGCGTCCAAAAGATTTTACAGCGCTATAAAGATTTGCAAGATATTATTGCCATTTTAGGCATGGAAGAATTATCCGTTGAAGATAAATTAATTGTTTCGCGTGCGCGTAAGATTCAGAAATTTTTATCGCAACCCAACTTTGTGGCCGAACAGTTTACTGGCCGTCCGGGTAAATATGTTAAATTAAGCGATACGGTCAGAGCTTTTCAGGAAATACTAGAGGGTAAACATGATAATAAGAGCGAAGATGACTTTTATATGAAAGGTGGGATTGAAGAAGTTGGTCAGGCTTAAATAAAAAACTATGTCCAAAACTATAAAATTTGAAATTGTCACCCCGGAAAAAGTTGTGCTTAAGGAGCTCATCCTTCAGGCTACTATCCCGACGGCGAGCGGTGAAATTACAGTTTTGCCGGATCATATCCCCTTGGTTTCGATTTTGAAGTCGGGCGTTTTGGAAATAAAAAAAGAGGACGGAAGTATTGAAGTTATGTCAGTTTCTGGCGGCTTTATTGAAGTTTTGCATGATAAGATTGTTATTTTGGCCGATACAGCCGAACGGGCGGCGGAACTAGATGAAGCTCGGATTACGATGGCTCGCCAACAAGCGGAAGAAACTAAAAAGAGTGCTAAATTTAGAGATGATGTGGAATTCACTGATTTATCGGTCAGAATTGAGAAAGAATTAGCCCGGGATCGGGCGCTTCTCGATATCAATCGAGAGAACTCCGAGGACTTTGTCCGAGCTAGATTGGCACGTCAATTGTATCGTGCCAAGAATCCGACCGAAATTTGCGCTTTTAAGTGTATGGATGGTCGTATTCATATTCCAGTTGTTACTAAAACTCCCTTGGGGATAATTAAGCCTTACCGGAACATTGGCGGTTACTTTGACTTGGGTTGGCCATTTTTGGGCGAAGATTTAACCGCTTGGGTTAAATACGGCGTTTCCAAAGGACATAAGTCATTAATCATGGTGACCTACCATTACTCTAAAGGCGACAAACATCGCGGTTGCGCTGGCTTTAATTATGACCACGAGGCCGCTTTCAAATTTACGATTAATTTTCACAAACAGGTTAATCGTTTATTCGGTGAAAATAACCAAGTCGTATTTCCCGTCGTGGTCGGTTTAGAAACCGATACTGACGCCTTAATTTTTCACCCCCAAGATCCTACCAGCGACAAAATTTTTCTTTGTTCCGAAGAAACATCTAGCCAGTCAGATCATCTCCTGGAAATTATCGGCAATCTTTATCCCGACATGGATCAAATTGTTAGGCATGATTTGTTACCTTTAATCCAAGGCAATATCGCCCACATCAAAGAGATTAAAGAATC
>JAPLVX010000052.1 GCA_026396945.1 Candidatus Falkowiibacteriota bacterium | reverse complement strand
TAAATAGCTAAATTTCCGCTGGTAAACATTTCTAATGAATTGGGCAGGGTATCGTTCCAGGCATAAACCTCTTTGGCGGGATTAGAAAAGTCACTGTAGAATCTTAAGGCCTCGAGGCCGGGGTTATAGTTATTTTCTTTAAAACCGGGTTTATTGGGAACGGTATTGAATTGAACACTCTTACTCCCTAACATAATTGCTCCATTTTGCATCATTAAGACTGACAAAATATCACTAGCCCGATTAATATTGGTACTGCCGCCCAAAGCTATACCCGACTGGATAATTTGTTTTTTAGCGTCCTGCTTAGTTAATTTTTTAACGTCTTGTTGGAAATCTTTATTCCAATATGTAGGCACTTCAACAATGCCGGCGCCATTAAATAGATCTCGATTATAATACATCGCCAAGGTATCGACTGATAAAGGCAGGCCGTAGATTTTGCCATCTTCTAAAATTACGTCGCTTCCGACCACATCCACAAATTTATCTTTAACATCCTTAGGGCTTAGGCTCTTCGTGGTTTGTAATTGGTTAATGATTTCTTTTTTAATTGAGCCGCTTACTACCGGGTAGGCCATAGTTGTCTCAGCGGGTAAAGGTGCAATTTTGTTTTGGTACTTTTTGACCCAAGTATTCTGGATAGAGAATATATCTGGTCCCCGATCTTCGGCCAGGGCATTAATTAGCTCAGTCTCAAATTCATCGTAACGGAGCTTACGGTAGTTTATAGTTATGAAAGGATGAAGCTTTTGATATTCTTTTATAATATCTTGAAAATCATCAGGACCATCGAAAACTCGCCAGTAATTAAGAGTAATTGGCGTCATGGCGGCCTGAGTCTGCGGGTCAGTGGTTTTACAGCCAAAACCCGAGCCGAGAATAAAAATACCAAGTAAAAACAAAATTAAAATTTTCTTGGGCATATTATTTATTTATATTTTGTATATCGCCCGTAAAACGGGTCGCTAGATAATCATATTATAACAAATTTACTCGGAAAAAGTAAATTTAAATTATTAATGATTTATTCTAGTTGGGGTCGATATTGCAGGGCTTCGTTTAAGTGTTCGTCCCCTATTTTGGCTGATTGCTCTAAATCAGCAATAGTCCTGGCTAACTTTATAATTTTGAAATAAGATCGCGCCGATAAATTTAGATTATTAACCGCCCGCTCTAGCAATTTTAGCCCGTTTTTATCTAGCGGAGAGAAAATTTTTATAGCCGCCAAAGTCATCTCGGAATTGGTAAATAAATTATAATTTTTAAAACGACGAGCTTGTATTTGCCGAGCCAGACTAATTCTGCCTTTTACTGCCGCTGAACTTTCGGCTGGCCGGGAATTATTTAAATCAGAAAAATTAACTCGGCCTAGAATTGTTTGTAAATCAAAACGATCTAAGAGTGGTCCAGAAATTTTTTTACGGTAATTATTAATTTGATTCAATGAGCAGAGGCAGGTTTTATGCTGATCGCCAGAATAACCGCAGGGGCAGGGATTCATGGCCGCGATTAGCATGAATTTGGCGGGAAATTTTAGACAAGCGGCAGCGCGATTAATACTTATTTCCCCATCTTCCAGGGGTTGGCGTAAATTTTCTAAAACCGTCCGGGAGAATTCCGGGAATTCATCTAAAAATAAAACTCCCCGGTGAGCTAAAGATATTTCTCCCGGTCGGGGCCAAGAACCACCACCCACCAGGGCGTTCGCTGAAGCAGTATGATGAGGCGAGCGGAAGGGGCGAGCCACAATCAGACCTCGTTTATTTTTTAGTTCACCGGCCACACTATAAATTTTAGTGACTTCTAAGATTTCATCTGAATTTAAATCTGGCAAAATCGAAGGTAAGCATTTGGCGAGCAGCGTTTTCCCGCTTCCGGGCGGGCCGCTCATTAAGAGATTATGACCGCCAGCGGCGCTTATTTCTAGAGCCCGACGAGCCTTAGCCTGGCCCTTAACGTCAAGCAGATCAAAGTCATTATTGGGACTACTGGGAATTGAAGCATTTTCGAGCTGAAGGTCTATTAAAACTCGGTGTTTTAGATGTTTAATTAATTGCGGTAGAGTATCAACCGGAAAAATATTTAGCCCTTTAATTAATCTAGCTTCGGCGGCGTTAGCGGCGGGTAAAAAGATATTAAATATTTTAAGCTCCTTGGCTTTGAGTGCGATTGCTAAGACGCCGGTAATCGGCCGTAAGTCTCCACTTAGAGATAATTCGCCAATAAAAAAACTATCTTTGAAACTAATTTTAAAAGAATTTTTTAAAGCTAAAATACTAATAGCGATTGGCAAGTCGTAAGCGGCGCCATGTTTACGTAAATTAGCTGGCGCTAAATTAACCACTATTTTTCGTCGAGGGACTAAGAGACCGGAATTTCTAATCGCGCTTCTAACTCGTTCCTTAGCTTCAGAAATAGCGGTGTCCGGTAGACCGACAATAGCAATTTGGCCAAAATCTCCGCCGCCAACATCAGCCTCAACCTCAACGACTTCCGCTTCTAAACCGATAATCGCCGCGCTTAGAATTTTTATGGGCATATAATTAATTTTAAATTATAAAAAATAAAACCAGCGGATTCGCTGGTTTTTATTATACAATATTCAGTTTAAAGGATATTCAAGCAAAAGTTAAAAAAATCATAAAATATGGTATTCCTCGGCAATAAATCTAAGCCATTTCTATATTAGATAATTTATTTTTTATCCTCTTCCAACTTTAAACTCAAGAGTTGACTGACGCCTTCGTGCATAGTTAGGCCGTAAAGAATGTTCGCCTTTTTCATCGAGGCGCGATTATGAGTGATAACAATAAATTGGGTGCGATTAGATAAATCGTCGAGAATCTTAGCTAGACGTTCTGAATTTGATTCATCCAGGGCGGCATCGACTTCGTCTAAAACGACGAATGGCGCTGGATTAGCGCTAATAATGGCGCAAATTAAAGCGATGGCGGTTAAAGCTCGTTCGCCGCCGGAAAGCATGGCGACTGACTGTATCTTTTTCCCAGGTGGCGTTGCCTGGATTTCTATACCCGCCAAACCAGTCGCATTATGTTTCTTTAGCATTTTAATTTTTTTCAGCTCCTCGTCTTCCAATATTTTAGGAGTATCATCCTGATTTTTAGCCTCTTCCTTTTCTTGGTCGCTGATACTTAAGCGGAATATTTTGGCATTGCCGCCACTGAATAAAATTTTGAAGTATTCATTGAACTTCTCTTCGATGACTTTAAATTCTTTATCAAAGCGTTCTTTAATATTTGTGTCAAGTTCATAGATTATTTTTTCTAAAGAATTAATTGCATTTCTGAGGTCAGCGGTTTGCGTACTTAAAAAATCAAAGCGTTCTTTAGTTTCTCCGTATTCCTTTTCGGCTTCGGGATCAATCCCGCCGATTTGCTCCAGCTGGCTTTTCAGATCATTGATTTTTTTCTGACTTTTTTCGGGATCAAAGTCTGGGTCATCAGGTTTATGATTTTTAATGATCGCTAAGTTTAAACCCTCGTTTCGGATATTGTTCTCCAAGTCTTCCAGCCTAGTCTCTTGGCGAGTGGCATTGATTTTTATATTATTTAGTTCCGTCTGAGTTTTATTATGTTCGGCCTGGAGGTCTTGCAAGTTTTTTTGTAAGTCGAACATTAATTTTTTTTCTTGCTCCCGACTAAGGTTGATTACCTTGAACTCATTTTCGATTTCAGTAATTTTAGCATTAAGTATTTCCAGCTTAGAATTGAGGGTTGTCTGTTCTTGGTCCATTTTCTTATCGGAAAACCTAGTTTGGTTTTTGCCAATTTTATTCTGTAAGCCACTCAAATCAGTTTCTAATTGGTCTTTCTTTTCTAACAATAATTTTGATTTTTCTTCGTGACGTAAAGTTTCTAGGCGCTTAACGTTTATTTTTTCCGTTAAACTTTGCTTCTGTTCACTCAGAGCGATGATTGCCGCTTGAATTTTCTGCCAATGTTTAATTTTGTCCGAATTATCAACGGTCTCTAAATCTTGGATCCTTTTAGTATAGTCTTGCTTAAGGCGATCGATAAGCTCTTTTATTTTAGCCAGGTCATTTTCTTTTTTTATTTTATCTAATTCTTCCAAAAGCTCCTTAACAATCTTATTAATTTGCTGTTTTTGGCTTGAACTGTTCGACTTAGGGCTTAAAGATTGGTTTATGGCTAATAGCTCTTGGTTCAAACCATTAATCTTTTGGCTGATTTCTCGCTGCTCAGTCTCTAGGCTATCATCTCTGGCTTGTCTGATATTATCTTCGGTTGCCGCCAGCTCTTTGTTAATTTGTTCTAAATTAATTTTAAGTTCAGCTTGTTTCTGGCTAAGCCAAGACAAGTCGAATTGCCCTTGAGACTCTAGATTAAGTTCAATCTCCGCCTGTAATCTGGCCAGCTGTTTGAGATGCTGATTCTTGTCTGTTTGCAGCCGATCTAATTCTAGGCGCAAGGCTTCGGTCTCTTGGCGTTTGTCGGTGTTTTTTATTTTATTTAAATCTTCTAGCAGTTTATTGATTTTAGCCGTTTGGCTACGCTCCGTTTTTTCTAAAATTAAAGCCGAATCATTAGCTTGGTTTAGTTTATGGTTGATTTCTTCCCAAATAACTTGGTAATAGTTGAATTGCTGGGTTCTCAGTTCGGTTTCCAGTTGTCCCCGTTTTTTTAATTTCTCAACTTGACGAGTTAAGCTGCGCAGCCGCGGTCGGATTTCATTTAAAAGTAGGTCGGTTTGTTGAAGATTCTCATAACTACTCTCTAGCTTGTTCAAGGAATGGTCGCGTTTGATCTGAAACTGTTTAACTCCGGTCGCTTCATCAAAAAAGTCTTTTCTTTCAGCGGCGCTAGTGTTTAAAAAATTTTCCACCATGCCCTGACCAATGACGCTATAGGTTTTTTGTCCAAAATTGGCCTTGGCTAGGAGCATTTGGATATCTAATAAGCGAACCCGATTATTATTTATTAGGTATTCGCTATCACCGTTGCGATAAAGGCGGCGCGTAATAATAATTTGCGGATAGTTGATATAATCATCTTCGGCTCCCTCGGCCGTACTTGTCGGATCAATTCTAAATTTGAAAGACTTATCTTCATTATTAAGATGCAGGGAGGCCTCAGCGAAACTAAGCTGATGTTTTTGATCAGAACCGGAGAAAATTACGTCTTCACTTCTTTTGCCGCGCAAGGTTTTCAGGCTTTGTTCACCCAGCACCCAACGGACCGCATCGGCGACATTCGACTTGCCCGAACCATTGGGGCCGACAATCGCGGTAATTCCACGCTTCGTATCGGTTATTAGGCCGGGGAAAACCAGCTTGTTCTTATTAGCGAAAGACTTGAAGCCCTGAATTTCTAATTTTTCTAAATACATACTTTTTTTATTATGGTATTATTATAATATACATCAATCAAAAAAGTAAACTAAAAATATGATTATTTCTATTAGCGGAAACCATGGTTCAGGTAAAAGTACGATTGCCGAAAGCTTAGCCGACAAGCTGAATTGGCCTAGATATTATATGGGTGGCTTAAGACGGGCGGCGGCTAAAAAAAGAGGCTTAACTTTGGCGGAGTATAATAAGCTCGGTGAAGTCGACCCTAAGACTGATCTGGGGAGCGCCCTTAGTAACGGACATCTGTAAAGGGATAAATGACGCTTCCGTAGAATATAGGGAGGCATTCTTCCGGTCGGCGGAATGGCAGGAGTTTAAAAGAGAGAACGAGGAGCGATATCAAAAGATACCGTAAATATTTTGGCTTTAACCCTTATTTGAAAAAACATTATGATTTCTATCTGGACACCACTCATTTGAGCCTAAATCAGGTTTTTAAGGCAGTTTACGGCTTTGTAAAGGAAAACAAGGCGAATATTGACAAGAGATGAATTTACTTATAATATAAAGAAAAGTTATAAGATTTTATTATTTTTTAAACAGTCGCGTTGTTTCCAAGCTACGCGCTATTTGTTTTTATCAATACTATGGCAGAAAAAAAAGCAATTGCTAACACCGAAGTTAAGGCTGGCTTCCCGGAATTAAAACCAGGCCTGACAGTTAGAGTTTATCAAAAAATTAAAGAATTAAATTCTAAAGGTGAAGAAAAAGAGCGCGTTCAGTATTTCGAAGGGATGATTATTGCGCGTAAACATAAAAAAGAAATCGGCTCAACTATTACGGTTAGAAAAATTTCTGATAGTGGTGTTGGGGTTGAAAAGATTTTTCCTTTAAATTTACCGACAATCACCAAGATCGAAATCAAGAAAGTAGCGGAAGTAAGACGAGCGAAACTGTATTATTTACGTGATAATTATAAGAAAAAATTAAAAGAAAAGGTCGTCAAATAGACGACTTTTTCAAGTTTAGCTGATTTTCCGAAATTCCAGGGCGAGTGGTGAAATTGGTATACACGCAAGCTTGAGGTGTTTGTGGCCGAAAGGCCGTGGAGGTTCAAGTCCTCTCTCGCCCACCAGTATTGAAACATAAATGAAGTAGAATAGTTATTGAAACAACAAATTTACTCAGGAAATAGGCTGCCAGCAAGCTAAAAAGCTAATTTGGCTTTCTCTAATCTATTTTCTCTCT
>JAPLVX010000076.1 GCA_026396945.1 Candidatus Falkowiibacteriota bacterium | reverse complement strand
TTCTCTACGTTGGCGGCATACAGGTGATTGAGCACAAAATCACCATCGGCACGCTCACTGCATTTCTCGCGTATCTCTCGATGCTGATCTGGCCGATGATCGCCTTCGGCTGGGTGACGAACATCGTTCAGCAGGGAGCGGCATCGATGGAGCGGCTGGGAAAGATTTTTGACACGAAGCCGGATAGGCGCTTAGCAGTAAAACGCCGACAACCAGCAAAATTTTAATAAATTTCATAAAATAATACTTAAAGGGCGGTCACGGTTAAAGTTAAGTTTATTGAATAAGCATCCGCCGGAATCTCCGCCGGAATAGTTTGGCTTAAACCAATGCCGGTCACATAGCCGCGCCATATATCAGATGAACCAGCCGACGCATTTACTAAGGTAATCGGGGTAGAGCTGGAAAAAGAAGAGGAGCTGCCAAAAGTAATCCCAGTCGTGCTTGATCCGGAATAGTCGGTAGTTGTTGTGGCGGTGGTAGGATTAATGGTTAACTGACCACCAAAGGTGTCAGAGTCGCCATCGGTACAACCGCTGCCAGAAGAATCATTAAAATCAAATTTATTAGTTGCCCCACCATTAGCCCATAAAGCAGAAGCACCACCCGTAGCGGCTATAGTTAAATTCCAACCATTATCCGCTCCATCGGGATTATCAACATAAATTCTTTCCGCATTGGTGCCAAAAGTACCGGTTGAGGCACTGCCGCCAGACTGGCAGGCGAAAGAAAAGGTCTTAGCGCTCATAGAGACTGATGGACTGGTAACCGGAGTACTGCTGGCACTTCTGATGTCAGTAGCCAATGTGCCAGGGTTGATGGTTTGATGAAAAGTTGAATTACCAGCCGCCAAAACAAATTGGCTATTAGCTAATAAAAAACAAACTAGCGCCCCTAATACTATAGGGCTGAGAGATTTTACCATTTTTTTCATAGATTTTGTTAAATTAAATTAACTTATTTTTTATATTTTATATTGTAATATAATTGTAACATATTAGCAAAAAGGCCGCAAATATATACTAGAAGGGGCTCAGCTGCTTATCTAAATTAGCAAATATTTGCAAAATTTAGTCTCAAGTTAAATATTTTCTAATACATATACAAATAATGGCCTAAGTGTTTTTATTAGCAAAAAGACCAGTGAGCACGGGTCTTTTTGTATTAATTAACTTTATTTATTCACTTTTGTTTCTTTACTTGGACTTAAATTTATTAGATCGCTTAGATTTAGCTTTAATTGTTTTAGACTTAGCGAAATAAGCCTTAATTTTAGCCTGCTTAACTTTCGCCAGGCTAGCTTTAGCTCCCGCCGGCTTAATTGTTTGATTCTTTTCGTAATCGGCGATTGCTTTCTTTAGTCCCTCAACCGCCATCACCGAGCAATGAATTTTTTGCTGGGGCAAACCGCCTAAATCATCGACAATCTCCGCCCATTTAAAATTCTTGGCTTCGGCAACGGTCATGCCCTTCACTCGCTCCGTCATAANTAATTGAAGCGGTCGCGATATTAGAGGCACAGCCAAAAGACAAAAACTTAACATCTGTAAGTTTTCCCTTCTCCACTTTTAAATAGAAGGTTAATTGATCACCGCAAACCATATTACCGATCTCGGCCTTTCCGTCAGGATTTTTGATTGATCCGATATTTTTGGGGTGACGGAAATGATCAATAGTTTTTTTAGTATAATTTAAGGACATATGTTTATTTTTATTTATTATTTTTAGATTAATTTTTTTTAATTATTTTTGATTAAATCTTTCCCGTTTGCTTATCGGCCTTGTGCTATGTTTATGGCCTGGGCCGGAGAGGCTTATGACCTGGCTCGACACCTAGGTCTTCGGGGTTCAATTCCCCGCCGGTCCACAAATAGAAATTGACTTTTCTGAAAAATTTGCTATAATAAACATATAGGTGTCGAGTCTTATTCTACAAACCTCTAAGACTAAATAAGAATATCTCCTTCGCGGAGGTATTTTTATTTTATCGGACTAAAACTTCGCAAGCGTTTAACCGTTTCTTTTAGACATTTTACCGTATAATCAATTTCCGCCTTGGTATTATATTTACCCAAAGAAAAACGGATATTACTATTTAAATCATTCAGGCTTAATCCTAGGGCTTGCAAGACGTAAGAGGTTTTTAAATTATGAGCCGAACAAGCCGAACCAGTTGAGACACAAATTCCTTTTAAAGATAAATCCATTAAAATCGCCTCACCTTCAATTCCATGAAACATGACATTTAAATTATTCGGGGTCCGCGCTTTCAGGCTACCATTAATCTTAATACTCGGAATATCTTTTTTTATTTTAGCGGCCAAGTAATCGCGCAATTGTTTTATTTTTTTAATATTTTTTTCTCTTTCTTTATAAGCCAACTCTAATGCCTCGGTCAGACCAACAATTCCGGGTAAATTATAAGTACCGGCTCTTAAGCCATTCTCTTGTTCCCCGCCGGCGATTAAAGCCTTAATCTTAATTCCTTTTCGGCCGTAAGCCAAGCCAACACCCTTCGGTCCATAAAATTTATGAGCCGACAAACTGGCTAGATCAATGCCCATTTTATCTAAATCTATTTTCAGCCACGGAATCGCTTGGACAATATCGCTATGAAAATAGGCGCCTTTCTTATGAATTAGAGCGGCGATTTTTTTTAAATCCTGAATGACCCCAATCTCATTATTCACGGCCATAATTGAAACCAAAACCGTCGTCGGTTTAATCATTTTAGCTAGTGCCTCTAAATCAACCAGGCCACCAGACTTAATCGGCGCGAAATCAACTTCATAACCTTCAGCTTTTAAATTTTTCGCGGTTTGGTAGACGCAAGGATGTTCAATCGCCGAGACAATCAAGTGATTACCCTTATCGCGGTTAGCGGCCATTACACCGCGAAGAATAAAATTATTGGCTTCACTGGCGCCACTGGTGAAAACAATACCCCCGGGCTCAGCGTGCAAGACTTTGGCGACCCGAAGGCGGGCACTGGCTAAAACCAAATTATTCTTCTGCCCCATAAAATGAATGGCCGAGGCATTAGCGTATTCAAGCGAAAAATAGGGCTTCATTTTTGCCAAAACCCTTTCGTCCAACGGGGTTGTGGCCGCATTATCTAAATAAACTTTCATAAGATATGTAAACCTAAAAACTCAAAATTAAGTTTTAGAATTAAATTAATTATAGTGAATTCTATTATAAAAGATTTTAATGTTTTTGCCAAGAGTTGACAAAGTTAGATCCAAATGATAAATTCAAGGGTTGATCATTAAAAATAATTTCAAAAACAAGAACATGAAAGCAGAAAATAAAATATCAAGTATTCTTATTTCGACTAGCTTTTTATTTATAGCTCTAGCTATCATTGCCTGGAAAATTAATTTTTCCGTAATTCTAAATTTATTGCTCAGCGTCTGGGCGATCGAAGCCAGTATCATCACTATCGCCTGGATCAATCACGCTTATTCGATAATATATTTCAATCTTCATCCCGACCTTTAGAAAAAATTTCTTTTCGAATCGCTCACAGCGCTTTAAAAGCTTGGCAATTTAAAATCTTAGCAAAAAGACTCTTATTTCTTAAATAAGAGTCTTTTTCATTTTTAATTTATTTTTTTTCTATATCTAATTATTTAACTAATTCAATTTTGGTAATTTTTACTTCTGTTAAGGGTTTATCATTACCATCAACCGCGGTATTAGAAATTTTATTAACTACATCCATTCCGGCGACAACTTCGCCAAAATTAGTATGGACGCCGTCCAGCCAGGGCGTAGCGGCCGCGGTCACGATAAAAAATTGCGAACCGTTGGTATTGGGGCCGGAATTAGCCATCGCTAAGGAACCAGCCACTAATTTATGGGCATTAAATTCATCGGCAAATTGATAAGCGGGTCCGCCCATGCCGGTACCGGTCGGATCGCCGCCTTGAATCATAAAATCTTTAATCACGCGATGGAAAATAACGTTATCATAAAAACCTTTCTGGGCCAGATTCATAAAATTATTGACCGTGATTGGCGATTCATCATTATAAAATTTGAGGGTAATTTTGCCTAAGCTAGTTGTCATAATCGCCTGGCTATATTCTTTGGCCAAATCAGTTTGGCCGTCAAGCGTGCGTTTTGGAGTCATAGTTGTAGAACTGGCCGCTGAAGTGGCGGTCGCAGTTGGATTAGAATTAATCGTCGAACTAGCGGCGTTTTGATCATCCGCTAAATTTCTGTCTTCGTCTTGAGTCGCCGAAGTCGGCGCCGGATTTTCTTCGCCAGTCGGGACTGGTTGACTCGGGACTTGAGTTTTAGAAGCGCAGGCACTGACGCTGAGCGCTATAATTACCAGCGCGAATAAAAACAAAATTTTTTTCATAGGGTTTTTTGAGATTATTTTTAAATTTTATTAAACTTTGTATTGTTTTTTAATTTCTTTATCTTCGTCTTGAATTTTTTCAGCAATCACCTCTTTAGCTTTAGCTCGCAATTCTTCCAGATTTAATTTATTAAGGGCGCGACTACGAGTTTTAAGATAATCGGTTTTATTTAATTCCGGGTCTTCAATCACCTCGCTTAATAATACGTCAAGAATCGCCCCAATCTTTGGGCCGGGTTCAAGTTTTAAGACTTCCATTAGATCCGAACCATTTATTTTAAGCATTTTAACCGACACCGGATCGGCCTGGACCTTCTCCATCATGTACTGCAAATGCCTAAGCTTATAGGGCACGGCTTTAGGCGTGCCGGAACCAAGGCGATCGGCAATCCGCAAATCGATTAAATCTTTCAAATTCTCGCGGCCAACCTTAACGATTAAACGCCGGACCGAAGCAGCCGTCACCTCACCGACATTATAATAGAACATATGATTCTTAATCAAGTTAACAATCCGTAAACGATCTTCGTTGGTAAATTTTAAACGCGTTAAAATTCGATCAGCCATTTTTGCTCCCAGGTATTCATGATTATAAAAGGTAGCGATGCCTTTGATAATTTTTCGGGTTTTCGGCTTAGCAATATCGTGAAATAAGGCGGCCAGGCGCACTGGCCACTCCGGACTGGGGCAGTATTTTAAAGACAAAACATTATGCTTAAAAACCGGATAGATATGATGCCGATCCTGGTTAACGCCGATTCCCTGCTCTAATTCTGGTAAAATATATTGGAGCAATTTGCATTCCTGCAATAATAGGATTCCTTCGGCTGAACGATCGGAGGCGATTATCTTTATAAATTCATCTCTAATTCTTTCTTTAGAAACAAACTTCAAACCGCCGGCTAATTTAACAATTGCCCGTTGCGTTTTCGGTTCTAAGACAAAACCGAGTTGGGCGCTGAATCTAACCGCTCGGAGCATCCGGAGGGCATCTTCTTTAAAACGATCGCTTGGTTCGCCGACGGCGCGAATAATTTTAGCGCGCAGATCTTTTTGCCCGCCGAATAAATCAATTATTTCCGGCCCCTGATGAACATTCAAAGCCAGGGCGTTGATAGTAAAATCGCGGCGTTCCAAATCTTTATCAAGCTCGGTTTCAAAGCGAACTTTATCCGGATGACGACGATCGGAATAACCTTGTTCGCTCCGGTAAGTAGTAATTTCAACCACATCAACTAATTCGCCCTTTATCTCAGCGGCTTTAGGGTCGCGGCGGACAGGAAATAAAACCGTGCCAAATTCATTTTCATATTTCGCTTTGGGGAAAACACGCAAAATTTGCTCCGGCGTGGCGTTAGTCGTAATATCCCAGTCTTTGGGAATTTTATTTAACAATAAATCCCGCACGCAACCACCAACAATATAAGCCTCATATTTATGGGCTTGTAATTTTTTTGAGATATCTAAAATATAATCGGGAATATTCATAAATCATTATTAAAAGTTAAAATGCATTTTATAAGATAAAAATAATGTTTCTGAGCGCATTGATTTCGTAGAGTAAAAATTAATTTTAATTAATTTTTACCACAGAAATCAGCTAAGCTAAGAAATATTATTTTTATCTTATAAAACTTTACTCCTGCTCACTCATCACCGCAATTTTGACTTCGAGCTCCGGCAGATCGCGTAATTTTTCTTCCAGGCTAAAGATTTTTTCATCCTCGCCTTCGACGGCTAAAACAATCAAGCCCGGACAATGAGCGGCACAATGCTTCTGCACGTTGACGCCTAGGCGCGACATGATTAGATGCCCATTCTCCGTTAAGAGCCTATTCATCTCGGCGGAGCTGGCCTGACGATCGGAAGTGAAGATAGTGATTGTTCCCAGAATTCTTTTCATAT
>JAPLVX010000077.1 GCA_026396945.1 Candidatus Falkowiibacteriota bacterium | reverse complement strand
GCAAGCCTGACCGTTATTTGGTCGGCAGGTACTGTAAGGAAAAATTCTTCTAATAAGCCGCAAAGCACTTTGAGCTAAATGAAATGATTGGTAGGGACCAAAAGTTTTGGCCTTTAAACTAGCGAATTTATTCAAATCTCGCCCGCGGACAATCAAGGGCTTGGGATAATCACCGTTGGGAATAACGATGTAAATAAAAGAACGGTCATCCCGATCAACCACGTTATATTTCGGCCAATACTTTTTAATATTCTTAGCTTCCAAAATAATCGCTTCTAAAAGACTATCGCAAACTTCATATTTGATATCGGTCGCCTGACTAACCATTTCGGCAATACGCCGTTCTACTCCTTTAAGAAAATACTGACTCAGGCGTTGACGCAAACTGGTTGCCCGGCCGACATATAAAATCTTGCCCTTTTTATCTAACCAAAAATAAACACCCGGCGCTTTAGGGATTGTTTTTAATTTAGTTTTTAATTTGGCTTGATTGTTCGGTGGCATAATTTATTTATATTTTAACATTTATTTCAGTTTTTCATATAGGTACTTTGCTAAAGTAAATTAGCGTGGGCCCGGCTGTGGTAGCGAATTAAATTTTAGCATTTTAACTTCCGGGGTTCGACTCCCCGCGGGTCCACCCGGACTTGAATTAAATAATATTTTCTGCTATACTAATATTGCTAAAGTTTAATTCGAGGCTACGCAGTGAAGTTACAAAAATCTCCCCAAAGGGAGATTTTTTGTTATTTAGGAAATACATACAAATACTTATCTAAATTTATTTTTCCTTTTTTGATCTCGACTCTTTCTTTCCTCAGCATCGCTATTTTTTTCTTGGTCCCATCCGCAAAACCGCCCACCGCGCCATTGCTTTTAATAATCCGATGGCAAGGCACTTCGGGGGCAAAGGGATTACGATTCAAAGCATTGCCAACCGCCCGGGCCGCCCGAGGATTCTTTAAACCCCGCGCTACCTGCTGATAAGTGCTAATTTTCCCGCTTGGTATCCGACTAATTAATTTATAAACACTCGCTTGGAATTTGGTGATCGGCTGATTGTTTGTTTCACTTATCCACATATAGGCTTGACTAGAATTAATGATTGATTAATAATATATAAATAATACTTAGGTGGAGGCTGTAGTCAAAAAAGACGTGAGTCCGACTATCAGATCAAACCTAAGCCGAGTATTTATTGCCCTTTTGGAATCAACGCCCAGCCTTTGGGCCGAACGACCGCTAACCAAATGGCCACGAAGCTCCGGAATTATTAATTCCCGACCAGGTGGCTACTAAAAGCAGGAAGCTTTACGGTCACACGCTTGTTCGTCATTGAAAACCGAGAGAGTTTTGATCATCTATGGTACGCCATAAATGTTTAAGACTCCTCGGTTTTTTCTTTACCTTGACTTATATTATTATTTATGTTATTATAACTAGAGCACATTCAAACAAAATAAATATAAAAAAACCACCTATGACTGAAAATAATGAAAAAAATGAAGAGCCTTATTTCCCAGACTTTAAAAATGATGGACCGCCGGATCGCTTTGAAAAAACCTTATTAAGAATCGGATACGATCGAATTATTCTTATTCACGTCTTTATCTTAGCCATTGCCGCTTTCGCCATTTTTTACCATAATTAATCAAGGTTCTCCCTAGCAACTAAGGTTCTTCCGGAACCACGAATGTCAGCCCTAAACCAGCTGACTTTTTTTATTTCAAATTTTATTTTAAATAATCCTTCAAATATTCCCCACTCACGCTTTTCGGATCTTTAGCCACCTCCTCCGGCGTCCCGACGGCCATGATTTTCCCGCCCATATCGCCGCCGTCCGGTCCCAGGTCAATTAAATAATCCATGGACTTAAGCATGTGCAAATTATGTTCAATTACTAAAACGGAATTTCCCTTCTCCACTAATTTATTCAAAACCGCTAGCAGCATCTCAATATCATAATAATGCAAACCAGTAGTTGGTTCGTCTAATAAATATAAGGTGCGTTTACCGAGAGTATAAGTTAATTCTTTGGCGATTTTAATCCGCTGGGCTTCGCCGCCGGATAAAGTAGTGGCGCTCTGACCGAGTTTTAAATAGCCCAGACCGACCGACTGTAAAACTTTAAGCTTATCGGCAATATAATAATGTTCCTTGAATAATTCAATCGCTTCATCAATCGTTAAGTTCAAAACATCGGCAATATTATGTTTATTATATTTAACTTGCAGAGTTTCCCGATTAAACCTCTGCCCGCGGCAAACCTCGCATTCCACTAGAACCGGGGGCAAGAAATGCATTTCAATTAGATTCGCCCCGGCGCCTTCACAAGCCTCACAGCGCCCACCGGCGCGATTAAATGAAAAACGGGATAAAGTATAGGCGCGTTCTTTTGATTCCGGCAGAGCGGCAAAAAAATCGCGAATCGGGGTAAAAATTCCGGTATAGGTGGCCGGGTTAGAACGCGGCGTCCGGCCAATCGGCGACTGATCAATCACCACGACTTTATTAATATAATCCGTCCCCTTAATATCGGTCACGTCTTCTAATTTTGCCCGCCCGCCCGGACGATTTTTTATATGATTAATATTCTTATATAAGACATCATACATTAAAGATGATTTACCCGAACCGGAAACGCCGCTGATACCGACTAAGCGTCCTAAGGGAATTTCTACTTTTAGATTTTTTAAATTATTAGCTTTGGCGCCGATTATTTTTAAAGCTCCGTGATTTTGCGCTCGTCTTTTATCGGGTACGGCAATTTTTTTAAGGCCATTTAAATATTGAAGAGTTAGAGATTCGGGAGATTTAATAGTGCCGGGCACCATTGGATTGATCGCTAAAGCTGATTTATTTTTTGGCTCAGTCAATAAATCCGAGGTCTTGCCCATGGCCATAACCTCCCCGCCATGAATACCGGCCAAGGGTCCTAAATCTACTAAATAATCCGATTCTAAAATTGTCCGCTCGTCATGCTCGACAATAATCACCGTATTATTTTTATCGCGCAAAGCTTTTAAGGTTTTAATTAATTTCTCAGTATCCCGTTCATGCAATCCAATCGTTGGCTCGTCTAGGACATACAAAGTCCGAGATAAATGCGAACCGATCTGTGAGGACAGACGAATCCTCTGGGCCTCACCGCCGGACAAGGTTTCCGCCTCTCGGGCTAAATTTATATAGTGCAGTCCGACCTTAATTAAAAATTCTAAACGATTGATAATCTGAATCACCACTGGTTCGGCAATTGCCAACTGACGCTTGGTCATTTTATGATAGTATTTAGTAAAAAATTCCGTGGCTTTATCAATTGATAGCTTGGCTACTTCGGCTAAGTTT
>JAPLVX010000006.1:505-8514 GCA_026396945.1 Candidatus Falkowiibacteriota bacterium | reverse complement strand
CATAGAACTTAAAAACTATATTTATATAATAGCCTAAAAAATATATTAGTCAAGCTTGGAGGTTGGAAACGTTTGAATAATTATGTCAAATATTTGACAATAAACAATTTTTATATCATAGTGTGTCCCCATCAGGAATCGAACCTGAATCTAGAACTTAGGAGGTTCTTGTTTTATCCATTAAACTACAGGGACAGGCTAAAGACCTTATTCTAAATAATAAACTACTCTTGCTTTTTTTTTTTTTTTAAGAGAGTGATTTTCTCAATTTTGACAAAAAGCTTAAATTAAACTAAGATTGAAGGGTAATTTTAATAAAAATTTATATATTATTAACAAATTAGGTCAAAATAAATACTTTCAAACATATGTTTAACAAAGAAAATCGACCGGAAAAATTCAAAGATGCCGAGACAATAATTGGCTCATCAATTAAAGTAAAGGGTAATTTCCATGGTCAAGGAAATATTATTATCGAGGGCAGTCTTGAGGGTTCATTAAAAACTGAAGCCAACTTATTCATCGGCGATAAGGCCAAAATTGTTGCTAATATTGAAGCCCAAGAAGCAATTATTAACGGGGAACTTAAAGGCGATGTCAAAATAAAAAAATATTTAGCAATCGGCAAAACCGCCAAGATCTTTGGCAATCTCCAATACGGAGAAATTTCGATTGAAAAAGGTGGTTTAGTTAATGGTCAACTTTTGCTTATGCCGGAAAATAAAAAGAGTGAGAGTAAAGATAATAAGGAAGAATTAGAAAAATAATCATCGCGCAAATCGGTCTAAGCCATAAAAATATGTATGTTTATATATACGATGATTATTTAAATAAACCCAAGTATTCTAGAGTTTTAAATAAACTTGAAATTCGTTTAACCGATCTAGGTTTGGGCGGGAAAATTATTCGTTTAGGAACAATTAAGAACGTCAAAGACTTAATTCAAAGTGAAATAAAAACCGGGGCGAAAACAATTATTGCCGTCGGGAATAATCAAACCATTAATAAAATTATTGGGGCGGTGGTTGATAATGAATTATATGGTTTCTTCCAAAAAAATATTCTATTATTCATAATTCCGGTTGGAGACAATAACTCGATCGCTGATTCTTTGGGAATAAAAAAGGATGAGGCTTGCGAAACTCTGCTAGCTAGACGAATTAAAAAAATAGATATTGGCACGATTAATAATAAATACTTTCTAAACAAAGTTTCTTTGGAGAGTTTAGGGGCCGATCTGGAAATAGGGAATAATTATTCTTTAGAGATTAAAGAACGGGGGCAAATAGATATTATCAATTTGGCCAATAAGGGTGATCTAACAAAAGAAGTGAAATCAAACCCCCAAGACGGTTTACTGGATCTATATATCAAAACTAAAGGACGAGATTATACCTATTTAACTGTAAAAAAGCTTAAAATCAATAATAAAAACTGGAGTTTATTAATAGATGAGGGCGAGAGAGTTTCTTCTCCGGCGGAGATTGGCGCCATTAAAGAAAAGCTTAATTTTATTGTCGGTAAAGATCGTGAGTTTGAATAAAGCCTTTCTCCTAATACTGGCCACCAAAAAACGGTTTAAAAAACCGTTGTTTTTATTTAGCCATATTTTATAAACTTTATTTATTAATAAGTTCTCCTTCAATTACCCCTGATTCTAATTTTTTATCTTTTTTGAAGCTCTTTAAAACTATGAATTGTTGCAAGGCTGTTAGCAAAGTAATAACCAACCAATAAAGAGTTAGGCCGCCGGGCAAGGTTGCCCCAATAAAAATCGTTAAAACCGGCATCATATAAATCATTTGTTTATTCATAATCGTTGTCATGCTTTCGTCTTTGACAACAATGGCGTCGGCCCCCTTATTTAATTTTTTATTTTTAGCAAACATCATTTTACCTTGCCAAAATTGGGCCAAGCCCGCTAAGACGGCCAGGGGTAAATTGCTCTTGGCCAAATCCAAAAAACCGAAAGAAACAGTGTTGATAAATTCTGGCTTATAAATAAAAGGGTAAACTAAATTTAATCTATTGCCCAGGCCATCGCGGAAGACCTGATAAACCGCGATCAAAAAAGGTAATTGAATTAAAAGTGGTAAACAAGAAGAAAAGGGATTAATCTTATGCTCTTTATAAAGCGCCATCGTCGCTCGCGCTTGTTCTTCTCGATTGGTTATCTTTTTCTTTAATTCTTCTAATTTTGGTTGCAGCTCTTGCAATTCTCTTTGCGACTTAATGGACTTCCTACTTAAAGGCCAGAGGATTAAACGGATAATTATGGTCAGTAAAATAATGGCTATTCCAATATCATGGAAGGAGACGGTGTTATACAAGAATATCAATAAACTCAAAATTGGTTGATAAAAAATAATAGTAAAAAGATGAATCATATTTTTATTTAAACATTACTTATCTAAGAGGGTCGTAATTCATTGAAGAGGGTCATAACCGCCTTTACTCCAAGGGTTACAACGTAAAATTCGCCATACCGCTTTTAGGCCACCCCAAACTACCCCATATTTCAAAATAGCCTCCTTGCCATACTCAGAACAACTCGGCTGGAATCGGCAAAAACCATTAGGATAAAGGTGTCTGGCCGGGCCGTGATCGAAAGACAGGGTCTTTTGATAGACACTAATCAGCTTGACCACAAACAAACGCGGCCCATATTGTAAAAACTTCCACATAAATAATTTTGTCAAAAGTAAAGATTGACCCTTTTGAGGGATTTAATGACTGCATCTTTTATTTCTTCGAATTCTTTATCTAATATTAAAGGAAAAAATACAAAAACGCAGTCAAACCCCGGTTTTAGTAAATTTAATTGTCCTTTAACTATTTCCCTGACCTGTCTCTTTAATTTATTTCTAACTACCGCTTTTTTACTAAGCTTTAAGCCGATAATAAACCCGAAACGATTAAAAGTTAAAGAATTATCTTTAACTTTTAATCCTAAAACTTCGGAATAGTAAGAACGGCCACCTTTAAAAACTCGATCGAACTCTTTGGTTTTTTTAAGTCTGTTTTTGGCCGTTAGCATGTTAGTTATTTAGATAAAACAGCCCGCCCGCGATCGCGTCTTCTTTTTAGAACATCGCGACCATCTTTGGTTTGCATTCTCTTCATAAAACCGTGTTTTTTTGAGGCCCTCTTTTTATTGGGCTGATAAGTCCTTTTTGGCATAATTATTAAAAAACCACCAAAAAATACATTTTTACAATGGCTTTAGTTTAATTTCATGTTTTTCATTATTTACCTTAACACTTAAATCCCCGAAGGTCAATAAAATAACAAAAAGTAGTCAAAAAATTATACACTTATTATTAACAACTTATGAACAAATTGAAGGGCTTGTGATAATGGTGGTTATTTAATATAATATAGCTACAAATTAATCCGGCCTTAAAAGAATAAAAAATAGTTAAAAATATGACAAACGAACAAATCTGGCAATCCGTTTTAGGCGAAATGGAAGTAAGCTTGTCGCGAGTTAATTTCATTACCTGGTTTAAAGATACTTTTATTTCTTCCTTTGAAAACAATAAGGTGATTATTTGTGTGCCAAATGGTTTTGTAAAAAAATGGTTAGAAGAAAAATACCACAAAAATATTTTAAAAACTCTAGAAAGTGTCAGCCAGCAAAAAATTAATGATATTATTTATAAAATAGAACTGAGAAAAAGCTCGGGCACAAACACTGTTTACGGCCAAGAACAAAAGAACTACGACCTCCCCGCAAAAACTGACTCTAACCAACAAACGAAATATTTAGCTGGCGAACAAAATGAAAATAATAACAAACCGAATCAAGCCGGGCAAGCAAGCTATAATCGTTTCGGGTTAAACCCAAAATATACCTTTGAAAACTTTATCGTTGGCAAAAACAACGAACTCGCTCACGCCGCTTGCAAGGCAGTGGTTAATAATTTAGGCAAGGCTTATAATCCTTTGTTTATCTATGGCGGGGTTGGTTTGGGAAAAACTCACTTACTCCAAGCGATTGGCAACGAAGCCACTAAATTTACTGACAAAATTCTTTATACAACCAGTGAAAAGTTTACCAACAATTACGTCCAAGCCGTCCAAACCGGCAAGGGCAAAGATTTCAAAAACATGTACCGAAACGTTGATCTACTACTAATTGATGACGTCCAATTTATGGGCGGTAAAGACGGTACTCAGGAAGAATTCTTTCATACTTTTAACGAACTGCAACAGGGAGACAAGCAAATTGTTTTAAGCTCTGACCGGCCACCAAAATCAATCCCGGCCATAGAAAAGAGGTTGATTTCGCGCTTTGAATCCGGGATGGTGGCTGATATTGGCAAGCCGGACATAGAAACAAAGTTGGCAATTCTAGAAAAGAAGATTAAAGAGAAAAACTTCCCCCTAGAGAAAGATATTTTAGTATATATTGCGGAAAATATTCAAAATAATATCTGCGTGCTAGAGGGTGCCTTAAATAGAGTTGTTTCCAATATACAAAGTCGATCTTTAACCCCAAAAGAAATAATTGATGCCGTGGGTAAATTTTATAATATTCCTTTTAAGGACTTGGCTGGTAGTAGTCGAAAGAAGGAGTTGGTTTGGCCTAGACAAATAGCTATTTATATAATAAGGGAAGAGCTCAATACTTCTTACCCCAGCATTGGTAACGAGCTTGGCGGCCGCGACCACACCACGGCCATGCATGCCTATAATAAAATTGCTCAGGAAATAAAGGAAAAGGGTAACGAGAAAATAAAACAAGAAGTTGACTCGGTTAAACAATTATTGGGAAACAGATCCTTTTCTTCTGTTTAAAACAGGTTAACATCCGGTTGATTATAATTAGTAACCTGTTAATAAAGCCGGCCCCAAAAAAGTAATCAACAAAAAGGAAACAAATAATTAACTCCTAATTCAGCGCTTACTAACAGCCAAAACAGCCAAAACAGCCAATGATAATAAGATAGAAAATCATTTGTCCAAAATTATCCCCCGCCTTATTATTGTTATTATATAATATATAATAAATAGAATATAAGTATATAATAATTAAAAATTATATGAAATTTGTTAGTTTACAAGAGAATCTAAAAAAGGGCTTAGCAATCGTCTCCCACGTAACTAGTCGAAATATTAATTTACCAATCTTAAATAATGTTTTAATTAAAACCTCTCAAAACAACATTGAACTAACTAGCACTAACTTAGAAATCGGCATCATTCACCAAATTAGGGGTCGAGTAGAGAAGGAGGGCGCCTTCACGGTAGATGCCAAGATAATTAATGACTACGTTAGCTTGTTGCCAAACGATAAGATAAAAATAGAAGAAAAAGATGGCGAGCTCAGGGTTGAATGTGAAAACTATAAGACCAAAATTAAGGGCGAAGCGGCCAAGGAGTTCCCCCTAATACCAACGATTGACAAAAAGAATTTTTTTAGTTGCGAAATTAATGAATTTAAAAAAGCCTTAAGCGCAGTTGCTTTCGCGGTCTCTACTAACGAAAACCGTTTAGAGCTGTCAGGGGTCTTATTTTGCTTTAATAAGAATAAATTATTTTTAGTTGCGACCGACAGTTATCGCTTAGCCGAGAAAGAAGTAAACATAAGAAATTCAAGTAACTCTTCTGAAGAGCAAAGAGTTATCGTGCCCGCTCGGACTATCCAAGAATTAATTAGAATTCTAGGTGGTCTTGGAGAATCTTTGGTTGGCGAGCAAGACAAGCAAGACGTAAGGTTTTATTTGTCCGATAACCAAATTTTATTCTCAGTTGACTCGATTGACCTGATTTCCCGGCTTATTAGCGGTAATTATCCTGATTATAAACAAATTATTCCCGATAATAGTAAAACCAAGGTTTTGATAGATCGAAATGAATTATTAAGGGCGGTAAAAGCCTCGGCCATTTTTTCTAAAGTTGGAATTAATGACGTGGCGCTAGAGTTCATTGATTCAAGAATAATTATCTCGGCCTCTTCTGGTTTAAGCGGTGAAAGTCGGATCGAACTAGCCGCTGACATTAAGGGCGATAATAACGAAATAATCATTAATTATAAATATTTAGTTGATGGTTTGAACAATATTAATAGTGATAAGGTGAAAATGGAAATTATCAATAGTAACACTCCTTGCATTTTAAGACCGGAAAAAGAAAATGATTATTTATATATTGTGATGCCGATTAGGCAATAAAAGCTGGTAAATTTCAAAATTTTAAAAAACAGGGCCAGGCGGCCCTACTTTTTGTATCAATAGTTTTGGTTGATTATTATTGGAATGGCTGTTCTTATTTTACCGTTAAATTAACTTCATTACTTTTCTTTATTTCTCCGCTCCAATCATATAATTCGCCATAAAGAACATAGTCGCCTGGTTCGGGCGCTAAGTCCCAGGCAATAATATTGTTTTTATCATTTATGTTCCGGAGAGAACTAATAATTTGCGGCAGACTAACGTCGCTTTTCTTGACCAGGAAGTTGATTTTGGCGATTTGTTCTAGACCGCTGGTATTAAAATCTATATTTAAGGGAAAATCAATTTTGTTAAGAGCCAAACCGCTTCGAGGAGCGTTTATTAGCAAACTAGTTTTTTCCGGATGGCGGTTATTTTTCAATAAAAAATTAAAATTAAGTTCCGCGGTCGTGCAATTCTCTACGTCATCGCAGGCCCGAGCTTTCAAGTTTTGGTAAGCGTCATTAACAAAACTAATATCAGCGCTAAGATTAAAGGGCGCTTGATCGGAGGAGCCCAATAGATTGTTGTTCAGATAATAATCAACCCTTTTTACCCCTCGAGCCGAAGTCGTTTCAACTAGGATGTTGATTGTTTTCTCACTGATAATCTCGCCCTCTTTGGGGGAGATTATCTTTATATTCGGTTGGTTTTCCGGGGTGTGTAAATTATCATAGGCAGTCGGCGAAGTCGAACTGGCATATTCGTTATTTCTTTTAGCCCAATTGATTACGGCCGTTTCCCAACTATTAAACTGAGGGTCATTACTCGGGTTACTGGGGATCGGGCCGAGAGGGTTGTCTTTGTCTACATAAAATAGAATGCAATGATGTTCAAAAACATTTTTGGTTTCAATTAACTCTGGCGGCGTGCTCGAGGTGGCCAGTAAGCCGGAAATCTTATCAACTAGGATTGCTTGTCCGGTTTTTATGTCCCCATCTAAAATTGCTTTACCGGTCTTTACATCTTCGGGGGCCTTAAAACTTTCTACCGGCCCATTCCCCAGAGAACTAAGCATGAAGTCGTGCCAAATTGGAGCTGCTAGGACACTGCCGTCAGAACGTATAACCAATTGTCCAAGCATCTTTAAAATCATTGGTAGTCCCGGTTTTGGCCGCGACTGGACGATTTGGTAGCGTTAGGTAATTCTTTTCCCCAAAGATAAAAGCGCGGGCGGTATTATCCGACAAGATACTATTTATCTGACGCGCTACCTGGGAACTAATAACTTGTTTAATCTCGGGCTTATATTCTTCTAGAGTTTTTCCATTTTTATCCTCAACTTTTAGAATCGCAGTCGTCGGGCTCATTTCTCCGTCTCGAGCAAAGGCGCTAAAAGCGTTGGCGTGTTCTAGCAATTTTACCTCGGCTCCGCCCAGAACTAAAGACAAGCCGAAACGACTACGGTCGGCCAGGGTTGTATAACCCATGCCCTCGGCGGTATCAATTACTTTATTAACCCCGGCCAAATAGATGGCTTTAACCGCCGGAATGTTTAATGATCCGGCCAGAGCCTGCATGATTGTTACTGGTCCGTGTTCTTTGCCGTCGTAATTATGTGGTTCGTAAGGTTTTCCAGAATCAGTTGAAAAATTAGTCACCACATCGTATAAAATTGTATTTGGGGTATAACCTCTCTCAAATAAAGTCGCGTAAACGATTGGCTTCATTGACGAGCCCGGTTGACGCGGGCTAAGAACAACATTGACCTGGCCATCTATATCTTCGTTGAAGTAGTCACGAGAACCCACCATGGCTAAAATTTGCCCGGTCTTGGGATCGATAGCTACCAAG
>JAPLVX010000006.1:0-443 GCA_026396945.1 Candidatus Falkowiibacteriota bacterium | reverse complement strand
GAATTTTATGTGTTGCTTCTTGGCGTCATCGCCCCGGGTAGTAGAAATATAACCTTGTTCCGCCATCAGATCGAGAACATAGTCCTTTCTTTTTAGGAGTAAATCTTTATTTGGGCCATAGGGCGAAAAGCGGGTGGGAGTTTGAACGATGGCCGCTAAAATCGCTGCTTCCGGCAAACTTACGTCTTTGATATCTTTCCCGAAGTATTTCTGGCTGGCCGCCTGGACGCCATAAGCATTAGAGCCATAAGGGATTTCGTTTAAATACATCTGTAATATTTGATCTTTAGAAAACTTTTTTTCGATTTCCAAAGAAAGAACGACCTCCTTGATTTTTCGGGTGATCTTTTTTTCTGGAGTTAGAATTGCATTTTTGACGAACTGCTGGGTTAGCGTTGAGCCGCCAGCATTTTGATGGCGCAAGACATTAGTGACCATGGTGC
>JAPLVX010000117.1 GCA_026396945.1 Candidatus Falkowiibacteriota bacterium | reverse complement strand
AAAATAGCTAAGATTAGCTATTTTTATTGAATATTCTTATTATTAATTTGTAATGGTTTTTTAATTATTTTTGACCAAACTGATTAAACTTGAGCAAATAAATTTAATTTAAAAACTAAAAAAATTCAAAAATTTAGAGTTTTTATTTTTAAGTTTAATCGGGGTATTATAAATTTTTAGCGCCTCTTTGTCAGTTTTACCTCTATAAATAATCGCACTCAAGGCGTGAGTTAAACGAACGGCTTCTTCTAGGGGGCGTTGATGCAAGTTTCGCCCCAACGCCATTCCCGCCGTTCCGGAATTTTTAATTTGTAAATAAGAGTTTTTTAATAAATCCGAGACGCTTTGTTTAGTGCCACCGACGCAAATTACCTGCGTCCGGCCGGCCGCCAAAGTCGCTTCTTTAAAATCTTTGGTGGTTTTTTCGATATTTTTATTTTTATAAGGATATTTTACTTTGACAAAGTCCGCCCCTAAAGTCGCAGCTACGCCCGCCGCCCCGGCAATCAAATGAATATCATCTTCATTCTTTATGGTTTTGCTCCGCGGATAAATCCAAATAATGGCCAAAAGGCCGGCTTGGTGAGCTTCGTAAACCATGGTTGCGGCTTCTCGTAACATCTTAGTTTCCGCTTCACCGCCGAGGTAGACGGTATAACCGACCCCGACAATATTTAAACGACTTTGTTCTTTGAATTCAAGCACTTGGGCGACTTTTAACCAAGCGCGACTGAGTAATCTATCCCTCTCTTCAAAAATATTGGTTTTGCCATTTAATTTTACTAAGTAGGGAATATTTTTATAACTCGCCCCGTAACGAGCGATTAGACCGAGTTGGGTCGCGAACACCCCGATCTCGCCTAAACTGGCAATTTTGAATAAATGCTCCGGCGCGGCATCGTCCGGCGCAATTCCGCGACCGAAAAAATCGTCATTTAAATGTTCAACTTTTTGATCGCCGGCAAATAAAAGCAGGTGCCCGGTTTTTTTGGTGGCCACGCGCCAGTTTTTTAGATATTGTGACCGTTTACCTTTAGGGACGGTCAAGGGAATGTTAAGCCCGGCCATAATTTTATTTTTAGTTTAAATATGATATTATAAGACTAGAAATTATTATAACATAATTATGGAAAAAGATAAAAATCCCAGCGCGCCGCGGGCTAAAAATAAGGAGATTAATTTGGATAAATATTATAAAGCCCCGGATAGTCTTTCGGTGCGCAGCTTGAATTTCGGTTTATGGTTTGCGACCAAGAGAAAACCTCAGGTAATGAGCAATAAAAACCTGATCGCCGATCTACTAATTAGCGCCCCGCAAATTTTTGATAACCACGGCAGTTATGATCTAACTCTTAAAATGAAGAACCCGAACGATAAGTTTATGGCGCATTTTGATTATTGTTTCTGGCAGGCGGGAGAAGAAAAGATTTGCCAAGCGGGTTTCATTTTTCCGGGTGAAGACAAATATTTGTTGGCCTTAGGGCAAAAGCTGAGTTCCACCGCCGATGTTTCTTTTCGCCTTAAAAATTTAAGTTGGCAGCGGATTAATACCCATATTTATCCGGATTGGGCTAATTTTTATAAGACGCATACCGACTTTGTGGCCACGAATATTAAATTTAACGAAACGGAAGGGCTGGGCGGCGATTTGAATAATTTAGAATTTACTTTAAGTAATTATACTCCCTATAATTTTTGGGCCGTACCCTTCGACATCCTAATTTTTAACGGCAATGATCTGATTAGCGTCAATACTTATACGGCCAAAGAATTCTTAAGTCAAGAAGCAAAAACTATAAAATTAAATTGGGGCAATCGCCTCGGAAACTCTAAATCGATTACGATTGTGCCTAATTTGGATATCGTGGCGAGTGATATTTATATTAAGACGCGCTAGCTATGTGGTATCGGGTTAGACGCTACTTAAAAAATTTTGATTGGATTCTGCTGGCGGCTGTTTTGCTCTT
>JAPLVX010000075.1 GCA_026396945.1 Candidatus Falkowiibacteriota bacterium | reverse complement strand
TATTAATCCGGCGGGCCAGGGAACTAAACGCCGAATATTTTTTGATAATTAATCCCGATACGATTTTAGATGAACGAGCGGTGAGTGAACTTATTCGGATTTTGGATTCTGGCAATCACCTCGCTTCGGTTAGTCCTAAAATTTTAACCTGGAAATCTGACAAGATTGATACTTTAGGTTTGATTTTAAAGCCTGGTCTTCGTTTTTTTGACTATGGCCAAGGGCAAAGCGAGCTTGAGATTAAACCTAATATAAAGCTTGAGCCGAATATAATTGGTCCTTCCGGAGCGGCCGGTTTATTCAGAATGTCCGCCCTTGATAGAATTAGAGTCGATAATCAATATTTCGACGAGAGAATGTTTATGTATAAAGAAGACTGTGATCTAGCTTATCGTTTATTTTTGGCTGGCTATAAGTCTCAGCTAGTAAGTTCAGCGCTTATTTATCATGACCGCAGCGTTCACGTGGGCAGGCCCGGGCTTTTAGGTATTTTAAAGAATCGCCGCACTAAAAGTCGGTCAATAAGAGCCTGGTCTTTCGCTAACCAGAATCTTTTATGGAAAAAGCATTGGCGGCGGCAAAATTTAAAAAACAAAATTATTATTTTTTCTCTTTATTTAGCTAGCCATATTTGGGCAATCTTGTTTGAAAGATTTTTATTTAATAATAGCAAAAAATAGGAGAAGATGGCTTATTTTTTGGTTAGTTATTGACTAATATAAAATAATATGATAGATTTATATTACTTTTATAAAACATTAATTAAATATAGTCAAAGCTATATTTTTCCTTTTTAATATGGAAAACTTATTAGAAAAAATCATTAAAGAAGAAAGATCTGAAGAAGTCGCCCGTTTGAACGCGATTAGTATTGTCGAAAACTTGTTTACTGATTTGATGGATCGGGAGAAAGACATTATTTCCCGTCGTTTCGGTTTTGATGGCGGGGGCGGTGAAACTTTAGAGAAGATTGGTCAAATGCATAAGTTAACCAGAGAAAGAGTACGTCAGATTGAAGCAGCCAGTATTAAAAAGATCAAAAAATTAGAAAATTTGGAAAGCTACATCGGGGTCTTAAAGAGTACGGTCAAACAACTGGTTAATGAACATGGCGGCTTGGTGCGCCAAGATTATTTATTAGATATCTTAACCGTCATCTGTTTAGAGTTAAATAATGAACCAGACGCCGCTACTTACGAAACCGATCGATCAATTTATAAAAATCATTTTCATTTTTTAATTTCCCGCCTTTTACAGGATGACTTAGAGGTGGTTGATAATTCTGACGAATTTAACCCCTCCTATAAACTTAAAGAGAATGAGATCAGTCATCTGGAGGAATTAGCCGATGATTTACTTAAAAAAGTTGACGGTTTGAAGAAAACCCTAACCACTGAAGAATTATTAGATTTATTAAAAAAATTAGATTCTTATAATAAGCACCAAGAGAAATTAAGCCAAGATTCCGGCTTAGATATTACTAAAATTTTTAAGAGCCAAGTTTTCCCGGATAAGGCGGAAATTATTAATAATAACAAAGTTTTATACTCCCTCATGCAAGCGATCCGTAATTTAGAACAGAACAAATACGGTGACTGGGGTCTGGCCGACTGGAAAGAAATCAAGCCCAAGACAATTAACGACAAGATTTATCTAGTCCTGAAGAACCAGGGCGAACCTATGCATTTTACGGAAATCGCTAAAAAAATTAATGAAGTAAAATTTGATCAGAAAACAGCTAACGCCGCCACTGTCCATAATGAATTAATTTTGGATAACCGCTACGTTTTAGTCGGTCGCGGGGTTTATGGCTTGAGAGAATGGAAAAAATAAATTAATACCCATTAAAATAATAAAAAATCGCCCTCAGGGGTGATTTTTTAGAATTCAATTTATTTTGTCAATTTATCCAAAATATGATAAAATAAATTTGTTATAAATTAGAATTGCTATGGGTTTAACGATTGATTGGGCTACTTGGCAAAATTTATTGCAACAGTCTCCGGGCTTACTGCTTTGGCGTTTTTTTATTACTATTGGGTGGATTCCAATTGCGCTGATGTTTTTATTTGCCAATCGAACTCTCTGGCTATTTTCGCGTAAGCTGAAGTGGTCCAAAAATAATAAATTCATTTTGTTGGCGATTGATTTGCCCTCTAATAATGAGCAGTCACCCAAAGCGGTCGAAAACATGTTCGCCTATTTGGCCGGCGCCCACGCGACCCAGAATTTTTTTGAAAAATGATGCAGAAATTATTGAGGTTGATGATTACACGAGCAATGCCCCCAGGGTTTATCCTGATGAAGAATATGATGTTTGGGGGACTGAATTTATTCAAGCCAGCGCCCAAATTTTTCCCATAAAAACCTATATTGAATTTGAACATCAATTTGGTCCATCGGAAACTCAGTTTAAAGATCCGATGGCTACTTTTATGGATTTATGTAGTAGTTTGCGAGCCGGTGAACAACTCTGGTATCAGATTATTGTTATTCCGATTGGTTTTGACTGGATGAAAGAGGCTGACGTTGAGGCTGATAAAATTTTAGGAAAAATAAAAAAAGACGTTACTTTTGGTAACCGAGTCGCCGATACACTTTTGAGTTGGATTGATAAGGGTAGCGAAGCGGTTTATAGTTTATGGTCTGATGTTGAGACGGAAAAGAAAGAAGAACGACCCCGTTCAATGCTAGATCTTAAGCCCAAAGAAAAAAATCAGATGGAGGGCGTTTATCGTAAAGCTTCGAAGCTAGCCTTTAAGGCTAAAGTCAGAGTAGTTTATTTGGCCAAGAAGGACGTCATGAATAAGGGCAAGGTCGCTAACGGCATTGTTGGTTATATGAAGCAATTTTCGGCCTTGGATTTAAATAATTTTAAACCAGATCTAGACTATACCATGACCAAGACGGCTTATTTTATGAAAGAAGCTCGTTTAAATACTAAAAAAACCAGAATTATAAATAATTATATTCGCCGTGATGATTGGGGCGGTCGGAGCGCCGGTCTGTTTACAATTGAAGAGTTAGCGACTATTTGGCATTTTCCGCTTGAAGCCAGTGTCCGCGCGCCGATGATTCAAAAGGCCTCCGGTCGCAAGGGAGGCGCACCCTCAACTTTGCCGATTTCCGAGGATATCACTGACGATGCTCAAGAGATGTTATTTTCTAAGGCAACTAATTCTAGTACTCCCAATTACGAGAATTTAGAAGAAGAGTTTTTTGGGAATGAGCAAAAAGCTGATCGAGCCTTTAGCTCATTGAATAAGGAGCCGCTGACTGAATCTAAATTGCTTGTTAAATCCGGGGCTATTCCTAAAGCTTCGCCTCCGCCTAACTTACCTACCGCTTAATATGCCGACCATGTCTCCTAAAATATTTAAGATTGGGATCGATGCTCGTTTCTATGGCCCGATTGGTAAAGGCCTGGGGCGTTATACCCAAGAAGTGGTGGATAATATTATTAAAATTAGCGCCAATGAGGCCGACAGTTCCTTATTTTTTGTAATTTTTTTAAGCTCGGATAATTTCGATGAATTCAATAGTGATAGTCCGCAAGTTAAAAAGATAAAATTAAATT
>JAPLVX010000048.1:2788-3455 GCA_026396945.1 Candidatus Falkowiibacteriota bacterium | reverse complement strand
TCCCAAATCCAACTCTTCCGTAAATTTAATCTTGTCCACAAATTCCGGCATATGACTAACCATAATAATCGCCCCTTCATAATCATTAATCGCCTCGGCAATAATTGGCAGATGGCGAAAATTAATATGATTGGTCGGTTCATCTAAAATAAGCAGGCCGGGCTGCATTAAAACTAAACGGGCAAAAGACACTAAGCCCTTTTGCCCTTCGGACAAATCAGCGATCTTATGGCCCATCAAATCGCCGGTGATTAAAAACCCGGCCGCCACCGAACGCAGATCCGTTTCATATAAACCATCGGCTAAAACATTATTCAAAGAATCAAAGACTTTTTCCTGAAAATTTAAAGTGGAAAAGTCTTGACTATAATAGCCAACCCTAACGCCTGGCAAAATATGCTGACCCGCTTGTTTGCCGGCCACTAATGATCTAAGCAAAGTGCTTTTACCGATTCCGTTCGGACCGATGACTAATAAGCGATCCTTCTTTCTTAAATCCCGATCTAAATTTTTAATTACCGGCTCATGATTTTTGATTATTTTTATTTTTTTCAAACTAACGATCTCGCCCGTAATGTCCTGAACCGGAATTATAAATTTACGAATCGTCTTATCTTCCCGTCTAACGTCAATCATATTGTCCTCTAACTCCTCGGTTTCCTCCTTC
>JAPLVX010000048.1:0-2688 GCA_026396945.1 Candidatus Falkowiibacteriota bacterium | reverse complement strand
TCATCTTCTAAGCCAATTTACGCAATTTCCCGCCTATATAAGCAAAAAAGTTTACTTTCTCTTTTCGGTCTTTTATCTGTTTCTCTAATTGAGCATTTTCCCGTTGTTCCCTTTCGACTCGGCGGGAAATTTCCTCCACGACCGAATAATAATCACCAACATACATTTCGGTCTGATGCGTAAAGCTATCTAAATAAATAACGCCCTCGGTAAAACAATTCAAAAAATCGGCGTCATGAGAAATAACCATCACGGTCTTATCGTAAGTCAAGAGAAAGCCAATCAGATGATCAATCCCAGCTTTATCTAAATTATTCGTTGGTTCATCAAGCAGCAAAATATCCGGGTTGGCTAGTAATGAATAGGCTAATAAGAGCCGGGCTTGTTGGCCGCCCGATAGTTCACCGACTTTCCGATCTAGGGGAATATCAAAATTAACGGCGTCGAGTGCTTTGGCAATTCGGCTTTTGATATTGCCAGGGATAAGCTCAAAATCTTTAGAAAAATACTGTTCAACGCTTAAGGCGGCGTCGGCGCGAGCGATTGTCTGGCGAGCGGTGCCGATAGTCGCCCCGGCGGCCACGGAGATCTGACCACTCAGCGGCGTTAGTTCTTTTTTAATCAAATTAAAAATCGTGCTCTTCCCGGCCCCATTCTGACCCATTAAAGTTACTTTAGCGCTGCGGCGTAAACTGAAACAGGCCTCATCTAAGATTGGCTTTTTATGGAGATATTCAAATTTAACCTTATCAAATCTTAAGATTACTTCTTCGGCCATTTTTAATATTGTCTTAATTATAATTACTTCCGTTTGGCTTTCTTGGCCAGTTTTACTTTAGTCGCCACAATTTTTTTCGCGATTTTTTTGGCGCTCTTTTTAAGTTCTGGATTTTTTACTTCCTTTTTAAATTCAGCTTTAAATTCGGCCGACCGTTTTACTCCTTTGGCAATCTCCTTTCTGGCAAGTTCAACCCCCAGCCCTTCTTTCTTTGTCGCCAGCTCGACGGAGCCAGTCGCCCCTAAAGCGCGTAGAATTTTATCTAACTTAGCGTTAAGTAGCTCAAATTGCTCTTTAGAAACACTATTACTATTATGGCTATTATTATTCTTGGCATTATTACCCTTGCCAAAACATTCACTGCAATAAACCGGCTTACCGGCTGAAGGACGGAACGGCACTTCACAGGCTTGACCGCAGTCATCACAAATAGCGGCAAATAATTGTTTGTCACGAATTTCTGGCCGAGCAAAATCCCGACTACCAAATCTTTCCGGACGTCTTGAGTCTCTCGAATCTCGTGAATCTCGTGAATCTCCACCATCCTTACCCTTGAAACAATGGCTGCAAAGAACTGGTCGATCACCAGTGGGCTTAAAAGGGACTTCGCAATCAGCGCCGCACTCAGCGCAAATCGCCTTATGCATCGCCGGCCGACTGGAATTATCGCCCCCACGATTAAAACCACGACTGCCGGAGTCCCGACGACTAAAATCGCCCCCGCCCTTTTTATCGCCAGATCTATCACCTCGATTAAAATTTTTCATATTTTCTATTTATTAATTATTATTAAAGTATACTTATTTATTATCTTAAAGTCTAGTTGTTTGAAGAATAAAAAGCCGTCGTCTTTACTAAGACCAAATTTTCCCTAATCAAAATCCCGCCTTAATAAAATCGGGCATCGCCTTCGCGTAATTCGCTGAATTGAACACCAACCAAAGAATTACCATGGAAGAATAAATCCTTCTCTTGGCCTTCGGCAATGATGAAACCGAAACCTTTATCGGTTAGAGTTTTAATAGTACCAGTCATAAAATTTTATAGACTTAGTTTGTAAGCTTGCAATTGAATAGTGAGTTTAAAATTCGACTACTTTTTGAGACACAATATTTTTGCTTAGTTAGCATAACACATAAAAATAAATAAGTCAAACTAAATATTTATTGGCAACAATTTGATAAGTT
This sequence comes from Candidatus Falkowiibacteriota bacterium, assembly GCA_026396945.1. Taxonomy (GTDB): domain Bacteria; phylum Patescibacteriota; class Patescibacteriia; order Patescibacteriales; family UBA12465; genus JAPLVX01. The sequence continues at coordinate 723 of JAPLVX010000048.1, read as the reverse complement.
AAACGCTGGTAAGTATTGAAATTAGCGCCGCCTCTATCTTGGGACTATAATTATGCCCGGCGCCTTTTATTTTAATTATTTTAAAATTATTCTCACCAAAACTATTGATTAATTCCTGGTCATAAAGATATTTGTCGTTCTCACCATAAATAACCGCTAATTGCTCGGGCGGGATAGTTTTAACAAGGATTATTACCGGCACTTTAAATAATCTGCTAGCTTTAATTAAAGCGGGAATAAAGGACAGAAATAATTTTATTCTTTGGGGCGGACAAGGCGTGCCTTCATAAATAATAGACTTGAGCCATCTTTTGCCTAGGTCTTTTTTTGCGAGGACCGGGTTTAGTAAAATAATTTTAAAATTTTTATGAATATGCCAATTATATAAGGCGGCTAAAGCGCCAACACTATGAGCAATTATAAAATCGGCTTTAAAATCCTGATTGAGATCAATCTTTTTATTCCAAATATCTAGACTATTCTTATAACCATGCAGTTCCCCACTATCTAACCAGCCGGGAATAAAGAGAATTTTTTTATTATCTCTAAAATTATCCATAGAACTCATTATTTTAGTTTTGCCACCCTGACTATTTTAGTTTTACTCGACTTGTATTACTATTGAAGTATAATTCTAATTAAAAAAATATGACTAGCTTGCCCTTGAGCGTTCTAATTGTACTTTTCCTAATTGCCGCCGCCATCACTTGGCTGGCCGGGATT
>JAPLVX010000062.1 GCA_026396945.1 Candidatus Falkowiibacteriota bacterium | reverse complement strand
GGTTTTGCCCGGCGTTTTACCGCTTATAAAAGACCATTAATGCTCCTAAGTGATATGGAACGTCTTCTCTCTATTCATAAAGATGTCGGCCATTTGCAAATTATTTATGCCGGCAAAGCCCATCCCAATGATTTGGAAGGAAAAAAGATGATCAAACAAGTTTACGAGATTAAAGAAAAATATAAAGATCAATTAGAAATAATTTTTTTAGAGGATTACGAGATAGAATTAGCTAAATTAATGGTAGCGGGAGTTGATTTATGGTTAAGTAATCCTTTGCCGCCCAATGAAGCTTCGGGCACGAGTGGCATGAAAGCGGCTCATAATGGCGTTCCCCAGCTCAGCACCTTTGATGGTTGGTGGGTAGAGGGTTACATTAAAGATAAAACCGGCTGGCTAATTGAAGGTGAGGCGAGTGATCTTTATAATATTCTAGAACAAGAAATTATCCCCATGTATTATAATGATCAGACAGTTTGGCAAAGAATGATGCGGACCGTCATTAGTTTGAACGCCTCAGTTTTTAATTCCGAGCGGACTGTTCAAAAATATAACGGGCAAGCTTATCAGCGACGATAATTCAAAAACAAAACATAAAGAGATTTGAAGTCTAAAAGAGGGGCCATGACCCCTCTTTTATATATTCATATATTCCAGCATCTAAATCAAAACAATCCTCATTCTATAAAGCAGTTTTTAGACGTTTAGATAATTTTTCAACCGTTAACTTGTCTAACTTGATCGCTTTTTTTATGGTAGCCTGGCCGATTTTAGTTCGCCGTAGATTATACAAGTAAGCGCCGCAACCCAAGTCAGCCCCGAGGTCATGAGCTAATGATCTAATATAAGTTCCGGAAGCGCAATTAATTCTTATTTTTAAAATTGGCCAGCGATATTTCAGAATCTTTATTTTATAGATTTTAATTAATCGTGGCTCAATCTCTATTTTTTTACCCTGGCGAGCGAGCTGATATAATTTTCGGCCATTAATTTTCTTGGCACTGAATATCGGTGGTTTCTGTTTTACCTCTCCCTCCCAGTTTTTTAAAGTTTTTTTAACAAGGCTTCTTGACAGACGTTTCCCAATATAAGTTTGGCTCACTTTGCCCTCGCGGTCATAAGTATCGCTCGTGGCCCCCAAATAAATTTCAGCCCAATATTCTTTGTCTAGCTTTATAAGACCACCAAGTTTCTTGGTATATTCCCGACCGATTGCTAAAAGCAAAAGGCCGGACGCTAAAGGATCTAAGGTCCCCGCATGACCAATTTTTTTAAAGCCACTTATTCCTCTTAAACGATTAACCACGGTGTGAGAGCTCGGTCCCAAGGGCTTGTCTATTAAGATAAATCCGGTTTTTGCGGCGAGCATAAAGGTTTAGGAAAAACTTACATTTTTCTCCAAAATTTGTTATAATAAAAAAGTAATTGCCCAGGATAATTAAGTTATCGGAGCGCCACCCGCGTCCCGGTGTTAAAGAATAATTTTATGCCAAACAAAAAACAAGACACTAAAACAAATGAACCAAAAACTAAGACCAAGACCTTTAGATTTAAAGTTAATGGTCATGAAGTCTTAAGTAAAATAAAAGAATTGATTAAAGAGGGTAATGTTCGTCGGATTATTATAAAAAATGAGAAAGATGAAATTTTAATGGAGATTCCCTTGACCGCCGCAGTTATTGGTACGGTCTTTGCTCCGATTTTGGCGGCCGTCGGCGCTTTAGCAGCTTTAATGAATAAATGCACGATTGAAGTTGAGAAAAAATAATGAAGTGGAAAAAAAATAATTGAGTCCGGGGGAAACGAGCAAATTATCATAGAGAAGGGCTTGTTATAAAAAGATCCGCTTTTAGGCGGGTTCTTTTTTGTTTTATTCCCTAATTATTTTAAGAACTTCGGCCGTTTTCTGTTTCATGATCTCGGAATTCGTCGCTTCTAAATTAAGACGAATTTTATTCTCAGTGTTAGAGCCGCGGACGTTAAACCAAAAATCGGGGTAAGTAACTGAGAGGCCGTCAAGTTTATTTAACTCGGCATCTTTATATTTATTAGCCAGGTTCTTTAAGATTAAATTCTTATCTCTAACATCGCTGTTAATCTCGCCGGATGAATAATATTTTTTATAAGGTTTAATATAATCAGCCGCCGTTTGTCCGCTCGAGGACAATTCCTCTAGAAGTTTTAGGATCATTATGGCTGGCATTTCGAAACAGCCAATCGCTAAATTAAGGAAAAAATGTCCGGATGATTCACCGGCAAAATAAATATTTTCTTTTAGCATTTGTTCTTTTATCAAAGCGTGGCCAACTTTAGTTATAACCGCTTGGCCGCCGTTAGCGATAATCAGATCAGGAGTAATCTTGCCTGGTCTAATGTCATAACCAATTTTTGCCCCAGGCTTATCTCTCAGAAATATTTTGCTTAATATTCCACGAATTATAGCTTGGTCAATAGTTTCCCCCTGGTTATCCACAAAGAAGATTCTATCCCCGTCCCCATCAACGGCAATCCCCAAATCAGCCTTTTCTTTTAAGACCTCGGTCTTTAATTGTTTGTTATTTTCTTCTTTGATTGGGTCGGCCTCGTGGTTAGGAAAGGAGCCATCTAAATCAAAATTAAGGGGCAGCAATTTAGCCGGGATTGATTCAAATAATTTTTCTATATACAAGGCGCCCATGCCGTTAGCGGTATCAACTACAACTTTTAACGGTTTTATTTTGTTAGCTTTCGCTTGTTTCAGATCATAATTAATTTGTTCTTCTAGAACATTATTTAAAACAGTTAGGTTACCTCTGCTGGCGGCTAAAGAAAATTTATTATCAGTGACTTTCTTTAATAGAACTTGTAGGCCGGTGTCACCGCTTACCGGCCGAGCTTTGGCGCGCACTACTTTGAAGCCATTCCACTCTTTCGGATTATGGGAAGCCGAAATCATCAGGCCGCCATCGTAATTATAATTAGCTACGGCGAAATAAAAAGTGGGGGTAGAAACTAAATCAACGTCAATTACATTTGCGCCCGCGTCAATCAGGCCATTGATTAAACTATTTTTTAAATTGCTTGATGATAATCTCATATCCATACCAACCACGACGCGCATTGGCTGGCTCGACTTTGGCCGGTCTGATTTAATATAATCATCATCACTTTGCCTTAATTCAACATAAGCTCGGCCTAAACGATAAGCTAAGTCATCATCAAAATCATGACCATAGACACCACGGATGTCATAGGCTTTAAAAATTTCCGGTTTAAACATATTAGTAATTTTCTTTTTTTAATAAATAAATTAATCCCAAACCCCCGATAGTAGCGAGGAGCGAGATTAACCAGCCGAGATAAGGCAGGGAGAAGAGAATCCAGGTGGCGACAACGCCAATAATCATAACTAAAATAAGATTATTTTTTTGTTTCGCTAACAATTTACCCGATAGCCATAAACCGAAAGTAATCGCAACTAATATTTTTGCTAGATACATAGCGATTAGCCATAAAGCCAATAAGATTAAGGCCAAGGGTAGGCCGATAAAGGTAATTGCCAAAATAATAACAACAATTGGCGCAATTATTAAAGCGATCAAACCGGGCCAAATAATTTTTTTAACTTTATCTTCTAAGTCTTTGTCTAGGCCAACGATTTTTTTCTTGAACAAACTAACTAAAACCAGACCGATAATCAAGGCGGCGAATAAAGAGTAGAGACGCCGCCAGAGCCAGGCCATAATTTCACTCGTTTGTTTCAGCTCCGGTTGTATTTGAGTAATTTTTCCCGTGATTGCCGCTTTATTAATTATATTAGCTGTTGTTCTTGAGGTGTAGTTAAAATCACCGTTGATAATCGCCTCCGAAGAGATATTAATGGCACTTGGTTGTGAGTTATTAGGAGTTTTCAGATTAACATTCTTGCCAACTTTACCGCTGATATTAAAAATATTGGCGAAACCATAAAGATTGCCGAGTATACTGCCATTAATGTCAGCCGTGGTGCCGGCTAATAATAAATCTTCATTGGCGGTCGCCCGCTCACTAAAATTTATTTTTGCTGCGAGGAGATTAATATTTTTTTGTACCGGTCCGTTAAGATTTATATCATTACCGGCCAGACGAATATTGCCGGCCACGCCACCGTTAATATTTATGGTTTGAGCGAGGGCGATAATGTCACCACCGACTTCCCCATTGACAGTTAAACTTTGGCTAATAGTAATTAGGTCGCCATTGACATTTCCGTCAACCACAATATTTTGTCCGACCAAGTAGACATTGCCCGCCCGCGTCTCTTCTTTAGGAATATAAATATTTTGGGGGCTATAATTATCCGCCGCCTTAACCGCCAAGGGAGTAATTAAAGAGAAAACTAAAGCGATTAAGAAAAATTTTCCAGATTTTTTGTACATAGTAGTGTCTTGTTAAAATATTAATTTTATTGTATTATACCGTTATTATAACGCCAAAATATGATAAAAGTAAACCCGGAAAAACTAGCCATTAAAGAACTTTTAACTTATTCGATTGGATCAATTAAAGACTTAGAAGAAGCTAAGAGGCTGGTGGCCAAAAAATACAAAATCTCTACTTTGCTTAACGCCGCGATTTTAGAAGAGTATCGCCGAGTTTTAGTTTTAAGAAAAAATAAAAATAAAGTTTTAGAAAGAATTCTGCGGAAACGGTCAGTCCGAACTCTATCCGGGATTGCTCCGGTTGCGGTTTTAACTAAATCATATCCTTGCCCTGGTCATTGCGTTTATTGCCCGAACGAGAAAGACGTGCCGGTCAGCTATTTGTCCAATGAACCGGCGGTGATGCGGGCAATTCGTTGCCAATATGACCCCTATAAACAAGTTACTTCCAGACTCAAAGCTTTAGAAAACAACGGACACGAACCAACTAAAATCGAACTAATTGTTATTGGCGGGACCTGGAGTTATTTGCCGGTAAAATATAAATATTGGTATATCTTAAATTGTTTTAAGGCCGCCAACGATTATGAGAAAAATAAAAAAAGTCCGGAAATCAAAAAATTAAAAGCGCCAGTTAAAAAAAGTCTAAAACTTGAGGATTTAAAAAGACAATTAATTATTGCTCAGAATAAAAACGAAAAAGCGGGATATAAAATAATTGGTTTAACTTTAGAAACGCGGCCAGATTATATCAACCCCCCGGAATTATTAGAGATGCGCGCCTTAGGGTGCACGCGGGTGGAAATTGGCGTCCAAGCACCAGATGATAGGATTTTAAGTTTAAATAAACGGGGCCACGGAGTTAAAGAAATCATTGAGGCGACAAAATTATTAAAAGAGTATGGCTTTAAGGTCACTTATCATCTGATGCCGGCCTTACCCGGAGCGACGCCAGCCAAGGATTTAATTTTATTTAAAAAATTGTTTAATGATTCTAATTTTCAGCCGGACCAGATAAAATTCTATCCAACTATCGTAACCCGGGGAAGTTTATTGTATCGTTGGTATAAACAGGGTAAGTATAAACCATATTCCGATAAAGTTTTACAGAGTTTAATTATCAAATGCAAGGCCTTAGTGCCTGAGTACGTCCGGATTATCCGTTTAATTCGGGATATTCCGGGCGAATCGATTATTGCCGGCAATAAAATTACGAATTTACGTCAGATTATGAAAGATCAGGGCGTAAAATGCCGCTGCATCAGGTGTCGTGAAGTCAAAGAAAGCAAATTAATAATTAAAGATTATCACTTAAAGACTATTAAATATGCGGCTTCGGGCGGACGGGAATATTTTGTCCAAGCGGAAGCCAAGGATGGGAAGATCCTTTATGGTTTTTGCCGCCTAAGAATAGATAAGAATAGTCCGATTGCGCCGGCGATTATTCGCGAGCTGCATGTTTACGGCGAACTGGTTTCGATTGGTTCCCAAAAGAAAACCCAGCATAGCGGGTTAGGCAAAGAGTTGATGAAACAGGCGGAAAAATTGGCGTTAGAAAATAAGGCGGTTAGACTGGCCGTTATTTCCGGCGTGGGGGCGAGAGGATATTATAAAAAACTTGGCTATAATTTACTTAACAGTTATATGATTAAAGAAAATGTAAATTAATTATAAAAAGTTTTTAAAACTTTTTTTGACGCTTTAATTTTTACTATTTAAACTAAGAACAGTTCTTTAGAAAACTGTTCTTTTTTAAAATACTAAATTCTTAGAGGTATTAATCTTTAAAAATTAAATCATGGAAATTATTATTCATGCTCGACCGGAGGCGTTAAGCACTTGGCGCGAACAAGGGTTTATAAAAGAAGCCCTCTTGACCACTGAAGAGGCCAAAACCCTTGAAGAGGCCAAAGACCAAGGCGTCGCTTCGCCTAATTCTAATAATTTGATAGAAATAAGGTTGCCAGCCGAGGAAATTTCAAAGATTGAGTCGAGAGCGGGCAAGCTTATTTATCATCGTCTCGGTTGGCGTCCACCCGGCCCCGATCGAGGCGATAGTTTATGAATAAAAGACCCCTTCGTTTATTAAAAAGCGAGGGGATTTTTATTTAAAAATTAATTTTGACAAAAGCTCGCCGCTAAATTAAGATGGAGATATGACTTACGAGAATTTATCACAACAAGATCCAGAAATTTGGGATATAATCGGGCGGGAAAATAAGCGCCAGGCTGAAGAGATAGAACTCATCGCTTCAGAAAATTATGTTTCCCGGGCAGTCTTAGAGGCGATGGCCACAGTTTTAACGAATAAATATAGTGAAGGCTACCCAGGCAAGCGTTACTATGGCGGTAATTATATTATTGACGAAGTTGAGACCCTAGCAATTGAGCGCTGCCAGAAACTATTTAAGGCCGAACACGTTAATGCCCAACCCTTATCGGGCTCGCCGGCCAACGCCGCTGTTTATATGGCTTTTTTAGAGCCGGGCGATAAAGTCTTGGGTTTGAAGTTAGACCACGGCGGTCATTTATCGCATGGCCATAGCGTTAACTTTTCCGGACGTTTATATAATTTTGTTCAATACGGGGTTAATGAGAAGACTGGAATTATTGATATGGACGAAGTCCGCGCCATCGCTCTTAGAGAAAAGCCTAAAATGATTGTTGCCGGTTTTAGCGCTTACTCGCGAGAAATTGATTGGACTGGATTCAAAAAAATTGCCGACGAAGTCGGGGCCTATACTTTTGCCGATATTGCTCATATTGCCGGTTTGATTGCGGCCGGGGTTTTAGCTAACCCGGTACCAATTTTTGATGTTGTTTCCTCAACGACCCATAAAACTTTAAGAGGACCAAGGGGGGCAATTATAATGTGTAAAGAACAATTTGCCAAGCAAATTGACCGCGCTGTTTTCCCAGGCATGCAAGGTGGACCGCATGATCATATCACGGCCGCCAAGGCGGTCGCTTTCGGCGAAGCTTTAAAACCAGAATTTAAGGCTTATGCTACACAAATTATTAAAAATGCCCAGGCGATGGCCGCGGAATTTATTGGCCGTGGCTATAAAATTGTTTCTGGCGGTACCGACAATCATTTAATGGTTGTTGATCTGTCACTCAAAGGCTTGGTTGGCAAGGAAGCCGAGAAAATTTTAGAAAAAATTGGGATCTCAGTTTCTCGTTCAACGATTCCCAATGATCCAAATCCACCAATGAATCCCTCGGGTTTGCGAATTGGCACGCCGGCCGTGACCACGCGGGGCATGAAAGAAACGGAAATGAAAATTATTGTCGATTTAATTGATCAAGCTTTGAATAATAAGGAAGACGAAAATAAATTGAACGAATTAAAAGCTAAGGTTAAAGATTTATGCACTAAGTTTAAATTGGATTACTAATTTTGGATTATTTATTTTGCTTAGCGATCGGATAACTAAATTATTAAAATGTAAGTTTAAATTATGAAGATTATTGATGGCCAAAAAATTGCCACCAAAATTAAAAATAAAATTGTTAAGGAAACTTATCAAATAGCAAATTCGGCCTCAAGTAGAAGGCCGAATTTAGCAATCATTTTAGTGGGCAACCGAGCCGACTCCCAGCTTTATGTATCCTTAAAGGAAAGAGAAGGGGTAAAATTAGGGATTGATACGAACTTATATAAACTGGAAGAGAATGTTAGTGAGGCTGAACTTTTGAACCTAATTGGTTTCTTAAATCGCGATGAATTAATTGACGGGATCTTAGTCCAGTTGCCCTTACCGGAGAAATTTGCGACCGATAAAATAATCAAAGCAATTAACCCACTTAAAGACGCGGACGGTTTTCACCCCCTTCACCCAGAGTATGTTATTTCCCCGGTTCTCGGAGCAATTTTAGAGACTTTGAAATATATAAAATTCAGCGCTACCGGAAAAATCGCCAGCGTTTTATATAACTCGGAGATTTTCGGATCAAGCGTTGGAAAAATTTTAGAAGAACTCGGTTTACAGGTTAATTTAGTTTCGGTGAAGAACTTTAATAGTTTAGATGAGAACGAAGCGGAATTAAAAAGACAAGAGATTAAGCTTAAATGCCAAGCCGCGGATTTATTAATAAGCGCTCTGGGTTTACCGAGGTTTATAAATTCAGAAATTGTAAAACCGGAAGCTGTTTTAATTGATATTGGTATTACTAAAATTAACGGGCAAGTTTTAGGAGACTTTGATTTTGATAACCTTAAAAGTATTGCTTCTTATATTACACCGGTTCCAGGTGGAGTCGGGCCGATGACCATCGCCCTTCTGTTTCGTAATGTCTTAGAAATTTTTAAACATCGAAGTTAAACTTAATTAGATTAATATCCTAGAAGAACATGACTAGCGTTGATTTTAAAAAACAACAATTATCAGAGTTGCTTAAAATTCATTTTGGTTACAATTCTTGGCGTCCCGGTCAAGCCGAAGCGATTGATAATATTTTGCACGGTCGTAATACGATTGTGGTTTTACCAACCGGCGGCGGCAAATCCCTTATTTATCAACTCCCCGCCTTGGTTTTAGAGGGCGTGACGATTGTTATCTCACCTTTAATTGCTTTAATGAAGGATCAGGTTGATTCTTTGGATAAGGTCGGTATCCCCGCGACCTTTATCAATTCCTCTCTGTCCCTTAAGGAGAGTGAGGAACGTTTGGGGAAAATAAGAAAGGGTTTGTTTAAAATAATTTACATCGCTCCGGAAAGATTTTATAATTACGATTTTGTTAATGAGTTAAAAAAGATAAAAGTGGCTTTGTTCGCTATTGATGAAGCTCATTGTATCAGTCAATGGGGGCACGATTTTCGTCCGAGCTATATCAAATTAAAAGAAGCGATAAAATTAGTCGGTCATCCGGTCGTCGTCGCTTTAACTGCGACCGCCACCCCAGAAGTCAGGGACGATATT
>JAPLVX010000086.1 GCA_026396945.1 Candidatus Falkowiibacteriota bacterium | reverse complement strand
TGTCTTCAATCCGGAGAATGAATTTCCCCTTCCAGCTTTTAGTAAGTAAATAACCGAATAAGGCCGAACGTAAATTACCGATATGGAGGAGGCCAGTCGGTGAGGGCGCAAAACGTAATCTAACTTTGTTAGCCATATAATTTATTTTTTTGATTTATTGAGATATTCCTGAAATTTATTGATAAATATTTGGGTCGCGGCTCGGCGAAGCGGAAAAACACTGGTCGCTAAATTTTCCAAATTAACCCATTTCCAGGTCTGATGTTCCCAGAAATTTACTTTAATATCCGAGTCTTGACCCAGAAATTCAGCCACACATAGACCTTGCTTTTGGCCCTTCCAATCATAGATTTTTTTAACTCGGGACGGCATTTTATATTTATATAATTTTTTGAAAGTGGCTTTAACGACTAATTTATTCGTGCCGATTTCTTCTTCTAATTCTCTCGCCCCGGCTCGTTCTAATGATTCTCCGTCTAAACCACCCTGAGGAAGTTGCCAATGATCAGCTTCATCTTCGCGTTTAACGATTAAAATGTCAGGCGACGTTTGGTCGATATCTTAAAGGATGAATAAAGCGCCAAGCGATAACTTTGGCGCCAAAAACGACGGTCGCCCTGATTATTCTTTTTATTCTTTTCGGTTGTTTCAGCAAACGCCATAACCACTCTAAACCTAGAGTCCGCAATATCTTGGGCGCGCGCTTGGCTTTTTTAGTCAGAAAGTCAAAAGTGCCACCAACGCCCAGGGCCAGTCTAAGGCTCGGTATTTTTTTAAGGTTATGCCAAATAATTTTTTCTTGATCGGGTGCCCCCAAAGCGGTAAATAAAATAAGCGGTTGGAAATTATTTAGCTCATTCAACTCGGAGTCCGACAAATGACTTTTTTTTTCAGTGGCGATAATTAGAAATTTCAAATTAGGATATTTTTTGGCCAAAGCGCTGGTGAGCTCCTGTTTATTAGATAAACCTTGAACCCAGTTTATAATGGCCACTCGCTGTTTATTTTCTTCGGCCAACTTAAGAATTTCCGGACTTAAATCCGCCCCGCTTATTCGCGGCAAATTTTTAGCACCGAGGCGGGCGGCAATTTTTAAACCAAAACCATCAGCCGGCGCTAAATCGGCTTGATTTAAAATATAAAAAAACTCCTCATCGTGGTGAGAGGCGAGAATTATTTCCGGATTTGGAGTGACAATATAATGTTGGCGGCCATCATTCAGAAATTCCTTTATTTTTCGGATAAGTTCAGGCCAATTTAGCTCAGATATATTAATCCCTAGTATATTCATATATTTATTATATAACATTGGCTTATTTTGGCAACAATTTAGTGCTTGACACTTTTATTGTTTTTTAAAAATATGATATAATAAAAGTAAGAAAAAATACTCATATTTTTATGAATAATTATCAAAAAATCTCTGATAAGATTCAAGCCATGATTATAGATAACCCCAAGAATCAGGGGTCTTTAAAATGGCTTAATATTTCTGACGCCGGTAAGAAGGAAATTG
>JAPLVX010000097.1:9800-25285 GCA_026396945.1 Candidatus Falkowiibacteriota bacterium | reverse complement strand
CAGCCGCATAATCTTAGCGTCGAGTCCGTGCACCCGGCGGCAATTAAAAACCAGGGTTTCGGCAAAGCGCTCCCCTTCGTCATAAGCGCTTCGCTCCGATAAGTTATCCACAAGCCCCAAGTCTTCCTCTTTGACTTGCCAGCTCTCTTTGGTATTCCGATTTCCGTAAACAACCGAAGAAGAAAATTGCAAAAATTTCGCTTCGTATTTAACCGCGTAATCTAATAAATTTTTCACCACATATGAATTAGCCAGTAAAATATTTAAGCGATTGGCTAAAAATCGTTTCGGCGAGATCGGACAAGCTAAATTATAAATTTCTTGTAGGCCCTGGAATTCAATTTTAAACTTTTTTAATTCCGGTTGCGCCTCTAAATCAAGGGGGGTCGCTAAATCGTGGTTGATAAAAACAAAATCCGGATTGGCGAGCAAGTAATCAATATTTTTTTCCGTGCTGCTGGAAAAATTATCCACGCAAATAACTTTGCAAGTTTTAACTAGCTCCTCGCATAAATGCGAACCGATAAAACCGGCCCCGCCGGCAATCAGCACATTCTTCTTATCAAAAATAACTTTTTTAGGCATATATTTTAAAATTTATTAATTATTTAAAAGACTTCTTGTTTGACGGGCTCATTATCTCATTGAGAGCCATCGCTAATTATTAATTCTGATAAAGCCAACATTTACGCCGCCGGTAAATTTCTCTTCATAGGCGTAAAATGATTCCAGTAATTCCCCTTTGTCATTAAAGGTCCGGACATGCGGGGCCGCGCCCGGATAAGCGGCGGTAATTATTTCCGCCCGACCGTCATTATTCAAATCTCCGGCCGCCACGCTCACCCCGCCCTGCCAATTAGAGTTATAGGCCGAAAATTGCCACTTAAGCTGGGCGTGATTATCATAAACTTTAACGATTGGCTTAGCTCCCGGCCCGGGTGAGACAATAATTTCCTGTTTATTATGGTTATTACGACCATCAATATTACCGACCGCGACTTTTACTCCACCCCTGAATTTCGATTCGTAGGGCATGAATTGGCCCTGCAATTTGCCAGTAAAATTAAACATTTTAAGCAAAGGCTTGGCGCCGGCGCCATAAGCAACAATAATTTCAGCGTTGCCAAAGCCGTCAATATTACCGGCGGCGATATTAAAGCCACCCCGATAAGTCTTACTATCGACGAAAAACTGCTTTTTAAGTTGCCCTTGATTATTAAAAATCTTAAGTTGACTCGTTCCCCCGCTGGCGGCAATCGCAATAATTTCGTCTTGTCCGTCGCCGTCAACGTCAGCACTGGCCAAACTTAAACCGCCCCGAAAGTTTTTATCATAAGCTAAAAATTCTTTAGATAATTTTCCGCTTTGATTATAGATTCTAATTAGCGGCGGCGTCCCCACTTCCGGAGCAGCAATAATTTCATCCGCGCCGTCACCATTAACATCCCCGGCGATTAAGGCTAAATTTTTCTTCTCGGCCAAGGACAATTCTTTAAAAATCGCCCCGTTACTATTAACGATCTCTAATTTATTAGAATTTTTAAACGGCGAGATTAAAATTTTTCCCGAGCGATTAAATAATTTTTCTCGAGCCATTTCCAGCGCCAGGGCGACATTAACTCGGCCATGACCTAATTGGCCCAAATAATTGGGGTTCAAGTGATAAATATTATCGGCTGAATTAAATAAAATATCAATTACTTCTTGGCGGTTTAATTCCGGGTTGATTTCTTCAATTAAAGCGATTGTGCCGGAAATCATTGGCGCCGCCATGGAGGTTCCGGACCAAAAACCGTCATAAATTCTATTCGTATCAGCCGGATTGCCACCTTGAGTTATGGTGCTAAAAAAACTTACCCCCGGGGCCGCAATATCAACACAACTAAAACCATAGCTGGAGAATTTCGCTTTTTGGTCCAGCGCATCAGTCGCGGCCACGCCTAAAACCATATTTTCGCCGTTGGCGCCGTCGTAACAAGCCGGATAAATTGGAGTTTTATCAATATCGTAGCCATTCCCCGCGGATTGTTCATTCCCAGCGGCGGCGACCACGATTACGCCCGCTTGATAAGCGCGGCGAATCGCCGCCTGCATGGCTTCGCTATAATTAAAACTGACAAAACTTAAATTTATAATATCGGCTCCATTATTAACCGCGTAATCAACCGCCCGAATTACATCACTTAATTTTCCCTCGCCCTTATCGTCCAAGACTCGTAAAGGCATAATTTTTGCCTTCCAAGTTACCCCGGCCACGCCTTGGTGATTATTACCGACCGCCGCAATTATGCCGGCGATCATCGTGCCGTGAGAAATACCGTCTTCAGTCCAACCCGGTGAAAATTTAGGTGAGGGGTTGGGTTTATTAGTAATAAAATCCCAACCATTCTTATCATCAATAAAACCATTTTTATCATCATCTAAGCTATTGCCGGCAATTTCTTTATCGTTTACCCAGATATTATCTTTTAAATCCGAACGCCGGAATCAATAATCGCAATCGTAATATTCGGGCTGCTGTTAATTCGTTCCCAGGCAACATCGGCTCTAATTTTTGGCAGGTACCACTGATTATAATAATAAGGATCATTAGGCGTAACCGCCGCGGCCGCCGGATTTATAAAAGGCGCTCCCCAAAGACCGCTCGTTAAAAATGATAATATCAAAAAAGATGTTAGTGATTTCCTCATAACATCTTTATTTTAACATAGATTTTATTTTAAAAAAAGTTTAAAAAAATTTAAACGGCGACTAATGGCCAACGGCCTAAGCGACTAATGGGCGGTCACCTAAGCTTCAACTTATAAACTTAAAATCTCGCGCAGAGTTTCCTCGGCACATTTGCGCCAACTAAATTCTTGGGCCTTTAAATAACCCTTTTTAATCAAATCTTCCCGGAGTAATTGATCAGTGATCAAGCTCTCCATAGCGCGTTTGATATCGCGGTGGCTATTAGGATTAAAATATAAAACTGAATCACCGGCCACTTCCCGGAGCACCGGAATATCAGAGACCGCGGTCGGCAGACCGCAAGCCAAAGATTGAATCACCGGGATACCAAAACCTTCATGTTTGGTCGGAAAAATAAACGCTACCGCCCCGTTATAAATATAGGGCAAATCAAGTTCTTCTACCCAGCCCGGCATAATCACCTCTTTATTCAGATTAAATTCCTCAATAATGTATTTAACCTCATCAAAACCATAACTGGCGCTTCCAATTAAAACTAGCTTATGATTATAACCCGGGTTTTTTTCTTTGAATAAGGCGAAGGCCTCAATCAGGGCCGGCGTGTTTTTCTTTTTCTCCAAGCGCCCGACATACAAAAAATACGGCCTGGTTAAGCTGTATTTAGCTAAAACACTTTCCACCTGTTCCGGATCATTAATCTTTTTATATAAGTCATTATTATAACCGTTATGAATCGGGATAATCTTATCGGCCGGCGCTTTGGGATAAACCTCTAAAATTTCTTTGTTAGTAAACTCGGACACGGTGATTATTTTTTTTGCCCGCTTAAAAGCGTAGCGCGTCGACCAGTCTAAATAGTCAACGGAATTCGGTTCATACCTAGAGAAAGTAATCACTTTAACAAAAGCATTTAATAAAATTTCGCCCAGTCGAGTCGTGGTCGGTAATTTTTTTTCATAATAAAGCGATTTATCGCGAGCAAAAGCGATGTCGTGGATAGTGGTAATAGTTTTCCAGGGTTGAAATAAGGGTAAAGTATGGGCCGGAACAAATAAGATATCTGGTCGAGCGAAAATCATTTCCAAAGATAGGCGGCCCAAAGTCCAAAAAAAGTTAAACGGCCATTTTAAGACCTTGATAGAAAAATTGGGGTGATTTTGAATAATTTCTTGCAACTCAAATGAGGGGGTATCGTTCGTATAAAGACGATAGGTATTAGCAGAATCTAGTTCCGCTAAATTTTTAATAACATAAAATGAATACCATTCGGTACCGGTTTTATATCGACGATTAGCGCGGGAAGCGTCGATTCCGATAATCATATATTTAAAATTAAATTTATTTCTACTGGAATTGCGAACGGTTTATCCGAGCGCTGGCCTAGCCCTCGCTTGATTTCTCAATGACCGCTTATTTAGTCGCTAAAATACTGCGTTTATAGGAATCTAGATTTTCCAAGGCAATTCCCGTTCCTTTAACAACACAGAGCAAGGCGTCATCAGCCACATAGGAGGGCACACCCATGGTCCGAGAAATCAATTGATCAATATTACGGAGCAAAGCGCTCCCGCCGGATAAAATAATTCCCTTATCCATAATATCAGCTGATAATTCCGGCGGAGTTTTATGCAGTACTTTTTTAATGGCGGAAATTATCATTTCTAGTTCATTTTGAATCGCTTCGGTCACGTCATCGCTGGAGACCGTTAAGCTCCGCGGCAAGCCGCTGGCAATATCGCGGCCGCGCACTTCCATGTATAGTTTATCTTCGATATAGAGGGCCGAGCCAATATTAATTTTAATTTCTTCGGCCGTTCGTTCGCCGATCGCTAAATTATATTTACGGCGAACATGTTCTAGAATTGCTTCATCAAATTTATTTCCCCCGACTCTAACTGAAGACGAAGCCACGATTCCGCCGAGAGAGATGACCGCCATTTCCGCGGTGCCACCGCCAATATCCACGATCATGTGGCCGGTGGCCGAACCAATCGGAATATCGGCGCCAATCGCCGCCGCTACCGGTTCTTTAATAATGTAAGCCGCCTTCGCTCCGGCCGCGATGGTCGCTTCAATAACGGCCCGCCGTTCGGTAGAGGAAATTCCCGCCGGGACGGCGACCATGACTTCGGGCCGAAATAAACGCACCCCGCCTAAACTTTTATTAATAAAATAACGAATCATCGCTTCGGTCGCTTTATAATCAGCGATTACTCCGTCTTTCAAAGGCTTAACGGCAATAATCGTATCCGGAGTTCGGCCTAGCATGTCTTTAGCTTCATTGCCAACGGCTAAGATTTTATGGTCATCTTTAGAAACGGCGACCACACTCGGTTCATTAATAACAATCCCGCGTTTAGGCAGATGAACTAATGTATAAGTTGTACCGAGATCAATCCCGATGCGTTTTATGAACATAATTACTAATTTTAGCGACTTTTTAAGGATTAGTCAAATTGGTTTAATATTCAATAAAAAATAATTAATTTTTAGTAAATTTACCCTATTTTTAAGTTGAATTTATTGATTTCTACCCAAAAGAGGTTATCACCTGATAGCCTCTTTTTTTATCTTGACCACTTTTTATTTTACAAAAATTGATCTTTAGCCAAGCTTACTCCTCATAATCGCGATCATCATCTTCCGGCGTTTCTTTAGTGACATTTTTAACGATTTTTTTAACCTTTTCCACAAACTCATAAGTATCAAAATCTTCTTTAAAGAAAAAATAATCCGCCCCCATCTGCAGGGAGCGATGCTTATTATCCTCATCGCTGATATCAGTAAAGACAAAAATCTGCGCTTCGTTTAGTTCGTCGTCTTCTTTGATCTTCTTCAGCACATCAAACCCGTCCGAGGTCGGTAAAATTACATCGAGCACAATAATGTCAGGCGAAAATTTCCGCAGGCGATTAAATAATTCCTCCGGGTCCTCTTCCCCGTCGCTCGTTTCCACAATAAATTCTTCGGCCGCGAACTGCGCTTCCAGCGCGTACAAAATGTTGGTATCATCTTCGATGATAAAAATTCTTTTAGACATATAGTTTATTTTTTTACTTTCTCCCACCACCACTGGTTAGTTTTATACCAAGTGATGGTTTCTTGCAAGCCCGCGCTAAAATCTCTTTGCGGGGAAAAATTTAATTCCTTATTAGCTTTAGCAAAATCAATCGCATAACGCAAGTCATGGCCCGGTCGATCGGTCACGTACTCAATCATCTCCTCGCCTTGGCCCATTAACTTAAGTATTTCTTTAGTAATTTCCAAATTAGTTTTTTCACTGTTCCCGCCCAAGCAATAGGTCTCACCAATCCGGCCCTTTTTAATAATTAAATCAACGCCGCGATTATGATCATCAACGTGAATCCAGTCGCGAACATTCACGCCTTGGCCATAGACGGGAACTTTTTTTCCTTGAATTAAATTAGTGATAAATAGCGGAATAAATTTTTCCGGATACTGATAAGGACCATAATTATTAGAACAATTAGAAATTGTAATTGGTAATTTATGAGTATGGAAATAAGCCCGGACTAAATGATCGGCGGCCGCTTTGGAAGCGCTATAGGGCGAATGCGGGTCATAGCCACTGTCCTCAGTAAACTTGGGCGCGTCCAAAGCGAGCGAGCCGAAAACCTCATCAGTCGAAATATGATGGAATCTGATTCCGCCGTTATTCTTAGCGGCGTCCAGTAGCACTCGCGTCCCCTCAATATTAGTTTTAATAAAATCAGCGCTGTTTAAAATCGACCGATCAACATGACTCTCGGCCGCGAAATGAACAATTAGATCCAATCCGACGACCAAATCGTTGACTAAGTTCGAGTCGCAAATATCGCCTTTAACAAATTTATAATTTGGCTTAGTGGCGACATCTTTTAAATTGTCTAAATTACCGGCGTAAGTTAATAAATCAAGAGTGATAATCTCGTCACCCGGATATTTATTTAACCAATAATGAATAAAGTTAGAGCCGATGAAACCGGCTCCGCCAGTTACTAGGATTTTCATAATTTCTCCCTAATATTTTTATAAACTCGTTAATTTATTTATTAAAGCCTCGGCCTCACCGGGTTTATAATCATGCCCCGTCCAAATTTCTAAACCGTCACCACTAGCCCGGGGAATAATATGAAAATGTAAATGGGGGACTATTTGGCCGGCCACCGGATCATTGTTAACGATAATATTATAGCCGGCAATCCCTAATTTATCTTTTAATAAACGACCGATTTTCTTAACCGTTAAAATTAAATCACTTAAGTCAGGCTCGCTAATCGCTTCCAAATTAGGATAATGGGTTTTAGGCAAAACCAGGGTGTGCCCCGGAACCGTTGGATGATTATCTAAAAAGGCCAGGGTTTTAGCGTCTTCATAAACCTTATAGCTGGTGATTTCATTAGTAATAATTTTACAAAATACACACATAAAAACTTGGGTTATTAAATAAACTTCCGAATCTTATTTAAATAAACTACTTGATCTTATAAGGAGAGTCCAGGTTGTTTTCCCATCTGATCTCATCAACTGTTTCCCGCTTCCCTTTCCCTTTATATAATTTATTCGGTAAATTAATACTTTGCGCCGCCTCTTCGGAAATACATTTATAAGCGTGGACTACTCCCGGCGGCACAATCACCAGGCAGGGGTTAGCGGCGCCGACTTCAAATTCCATTTTTTCGTCTCGCGTCAAGGAACCATCGCGCCGATCCCAAAGATGCAAGGAAAAATTTCCTGGACCGCTAAAAATAAAGGCGTCGGTTTGATTAACATGTTCGTGCGGTCCGCGAATAACGCCTGGTTTGGTCAAGCTCACATAAGCCATCGCCGGCTTAAAATCATCCAGTTCATCGGACCGAAAAACCTCCATTAGCCAGCCCCGTTCATCTTCGTATTTATTAATATTTTTGATTATAACTCCGGCAATCATATCATTGGCTTAATTTATATCATTGACTTAATTTTTTTTAATTTTATCAAACCGTTTTGCGCGCCCAAATGCGCGATCTTGCGGGCGGCATTACGCGCCCCTAATTTCATGGCCGCCTTAATATCACCGTGATAAATTTCTAAACCGGCGATAATTGAAGAATTAAAAGCGTCGCCCACTCCGGTCACATCAATTTTTTTCTTTTCTTTAACCGCGGCTTGGAAATAAATTTCCCCGCCGTCATAATAATAGGCGCCCCGGCGGCCGTCGGTGATAACGACCCGTTTCGGACCTAGACCTTTAATAATTCGGAGCAGATTAGCTGTTTCCTCAAAAAACTTATGGGTCGTTGTTAAGGTTTTAAATTTAGGTAAACTTAAAGCCAATTCAATCGCTTCATCCTTATTAAGAAATAAAAACTCGGTTTTAGATAAAAATGGCCGGAGACGACGGGCGCCGGCCTTAATTTGAATTTCCCCCGGATTCCAGGCGACCAAAGCAGCCTTGGCTTTAAAAATAGTTTTTAAATTTGTGAGCCAATTACCGCTTAAAGAAGTAATGTATAGCCATTTGGCTCGACGCAAATATTTAAAGGCCGCCGGACTAATCTTTAGATCGTTATTCGCCCCGCGGGCGGAAAAAATGATTCTTTCCTTGCTCCGGTGATCAATTAAAACAAAAGAAAAGCCGGTTTCTAAACTAGGCGAATAGCTTAAAAATTTAGTCGCCACGCCCTGACCTTTTAAATTCTTAAGCACTTGGTCGCCCCGATTATCCCGCCCCAAGCAAATTAAAGTCGCGGTTTTAAGCCCCAGGCCAGTAAAATTTACGGCCGCATTCGCCGCCCCGCCGCCGAAACTGGGCCAGGAGCGATTAATTTTTATTTTAGCGCCGGCTTCAAAAGCTAATAAATGCTGGCGCAATAAATCTTGACGATTATTAATATTAACTCCGTCGTCGGTATAAAAAATAATATCTTCCGTAGCGCCGCCGATAGTAATAATGGGGTAAGAAATAAACATAAAAAAATTAAGCTAAGCAATGTTATTATAATACACAAATTTTAACTTTCCGACCAACTAAACTCATTAGATTGAAGAATAAAAGTGATAGAACTAGGTTGCCCAAGAGCTGCCAAGCGAGACGGCGCCAAAAATCTAGGCTAGTGAACCAAAAAATCGCTTTATCCGGACCGAGCGCGGAGGCGAGCAGAACAATTAAGGCGCTTAAAACATTATTAATTAAGACCGCCGCCAAAGCCAGGGCGGCAAAGGAATAAAAAGATCGATTAGTCAGCCAATTTGTTAATAATAAATGCAACGCCAGGACCGTTAAAATTAAGAGGCTAATATTAAAACCAAAGGGTACAAAAGAAAAAATATCTAACCATAACCCCAGGGCGAGTGCAAAAATAAGGGCGGACTCTAAATCAAAGAAGAATAAAACAAAGACAGCGGTTAAAAGTAGCGGATTAAAGCGCCCCCAAACCCCCGGCAAAGTATTAATAAAAGCCAATTGCAGGGTCACGACTAAAAAGGCAATGACCAAAAATGATAGAATCACTAATAATCGTCTTCTCATACTAAGGCCAAACGACCGTGACAATCGTTAAATTATCTAAATTAATTAAAGGCTCAATATTTAATTCCTGCCAAATCTCGTTACTTTTATTATCAACCTGGATAACCTTCCCGATGACTAAACCGCGCGGAATATTTCCCCCCAGGCCAGAAGTGATCACTGTATCGCCGACGTTTATTTTTTCACTTTGCGGAATAAAACTCATTTTTATGGTTAGGCCCAAACTGCCGTCAGTCAGGCCGATAGTTCGGGTTTGGTTTTGCACCGTGGCGGCTAATTCACAATTATAATTAGTGATCAGACAGGCGCGAGCCGTCCGATCTTTAAGTTCGGTAATTTTGCCGACGATTATGCCATCCTCGTTAATAACCGCCAATCCTAAACGCAAACCGTCCTTACTGCCCTTATCTAAAATTAAATCATTCTCCGCGTCACCGGCGCCTAAAAGAGCGGGCTGCGAAATAATATTGGTCATTAAATATTTATATTTAGCCGGTACGAGAAAGTTTAAATACTGTCTTAACTTATTGTTCTCGGCTCCGGCCTCTTTGAGCTTAGTATTAGCCACGGTTAAACGGCTGACTTCTTGCTCAAGGTTCGTTACATTTAAAGACAGATCCCGCTGATGTTGACGCTCGCTATAAGCAAAACCCCAACGTGAACTTAAATTATATAAGGTTTTAGTTAAGGGCTTAGAGACGGTGATTAAAGAATTTTCCAAGGGACGGAAAAATCCCAGGTGCTGAAAAAAATCAGCAGCCCCAAACCGGCCGCTAAAAAAATTAATTTTTTTTTCTTCCCAATTTTAAGCATAATTTACCTGATTTACCTTTCGCTATCCAAGGGCGAGGTTACTTTAGCCAATAATTCTTTATCACCAATTAAAATCCCGGTTCCCCGCACCACGCAAGTCAAAGGATCGTCGACAATTTTAACCGGAATCCGCGAGGCGGTGGCAATCGCCTGGTCTAAGCCGCGCAAAAGGGCGCCGCCGCCGGATAAATAAATTCCTTTTTCATAAATATCAGAAACTAATTCTGGGGGCGTGGTCTCTAAAATAATCTTAATATTTTCAATTATTTTATTAACTGTCCGGGAGAGCGCGCCCCGAATTTGCGAGTCGGTTACCATCACGGCCTTAGGCAAACCGTTAAGGAGATCACGGCCGCGCACTTCCATTTCTTTAAATTCTTTGAGCGCCCCGGCCGAGCCAATTTTAATTTTTATTTCTTCGGCTAATTGTTCGCCGATTAAAATATTAAATTCTTCCCGAATATATTCAATAATATTATTATCAAATTCATTGCCGGCCACGCGTAAAGATTTCCAAGCGACGACGCCGGATAAAGAAATAACGGCAATCTCGGTTGTCCCGCCGCCAATATCGACAATCATCGTGGCTGTCGGCTCCGTCACTGGCAAGCGCGCGCCAATGGCGGCGGCCAAGGCTTCTTCAATTAAATAAACTTTTCGGGCGCCGGCGGAACGGGCGGCATCTTCAACCGCTTTCTTTTCGACTTCGGTTAAATCTAAAGGAATACCGATGACCACCCGCGGTCGCGGCACTAAAACAAAATTTTCACTATGAACTTTATTGATAAAATACTTTAACATTTTCTCGGTAATTTCAAAATCAGAAATTACTCCGTCGACCAGCGGTTTTATGGCCTCAATATGACCAGGAGTTTTACCGACCATTTTTCTGGCTTCTTCACCCACTTCTAGAATTTCGTTGGTGCGCTTATTAATCGCGACCACGCTCGGTTCGTTAATAATAATTCCCTTATCACTGACATAAACCAGGGTATTTTTTGTACCCAAATCAATGCCGAGATCATGACTGAATTTTCCTAAAAATTTTTTAAACATGAGTTTATTGTTAATAACACTTCGCAAATAACCAGTCGCGTTTCGCCGCTTGGCCGCTAATGAAACATTTTTTATTCTTGGCTGGTTTGCTAACATTTTTAAGCGGCAAAACCCGAGACACTATCCCAAATTTTTCTTTTAGCTCCTTCTCGGTCGCCGGATCTTCACTCCAGCTCGCTTCGTACCAAATATTGGTGGCCTTAATCTCCTCCCAACTCTTAATTTTTTTAATATGGGAACCGGAGAAATCAAGCGCTTGCTGATATAAATTCTTATGAATATCCTTCATTAATTTTTTTAAATAGACCGCTAATTCACCAAGTACCACCGTTTCCTTGGTATTTAAATCGCGCCGGAAAACCGTAACTTTATTCTCCTCAACTTCGCGACCGCCAATTTCTAAACGGACCGGCACGCCCCGTAACTCCCAATAATTATATTTAAAGCCCGGGCTCTCATTATCGCGCTCATCACGCTTAACCCGATATTTCTTTTTTAAATCAGCGCTAATCTTATTACTATTTTCTAAAACTTTTTTCTGACTAAGTTCGTCTTTATAAATCGGAATTATCACGACTTGAATCGGGGCGATATTCGGCGGCAAACGTAAGCCATTGTCATCCCCGTGAACCATGACGACGGCGCCAACCGCCCGCCAGGATAAACCCCAAGAATTTTGCTGAACTAAATGCGAATTGCCATCGCTCCCCAGATAATTAACTTTAAAAACTTCGGCAAAATTTGTGCCCAGATAATGGCTGGTCGCGCCCTGAATCGCCTTGCCGTCCTTCGCCATCACTTCAATGGTTAAGGTATCAACCGCGCCGGCAAATTTTTCTGATTCGGATTTTTGCCCACTAAAACCGGGGATAGCCATGAATTTATAAATATCCGTATAAATATCTAACATTTTTCGCGACTCGGCTCGCGCTTCGGTTTCCGTCGCAAAGGCGGTATGCCCTTCCTGCCAAAGAAATTCACTCCAGCGCAGAAAAGCGCGGGGTCTTTTCTCCCAACGGACGACGTTCGCCCATTGATTTAAACGCAAAGGCAAATACTTATAGCTTTGAATCCATTTGGCGTAAGTTTTGTACATGGCTGCTTCACTGGTCGGCCGCACCGCTAATTTATTGGTTAATTCTTCCCCGCCGGCGTGAGTGACGATCGCTAATTCCGGAGCAAAACCTTTAACATGATCTTTTTCCGCTTCTAAATTTTCCAGTGGCACAAAAATCGGAAAATAAACATTTTCGACGCCATCGTCTTCGAGGCGGCGGGAGAGTTCCGCTTTAATTAATTCCCAAATTTTTAAACCATAAGGCCGGACAATGCCGCAACCGCGCACCTCGGAGACTTCGGCTAATTCCGCCTCGTAAACCAAGTCTTGGTACCACTGGGCAAAATCCTCGCTTTGTTTAGTTAGAGTTTTCTTTTCTAAATTAGGCATATTTTTATATGGTTTATATTAACGCCGATTCGAGGTCCTGTCAAAGCCAAATCGGAGACAAAATTGCTTTATTTATTAAGGTTTTTTAGGGCGATCTTGACCCGCTCGGCGCTGTCTTTTATTTCCGGAGCGATGGCGTTTAAAGCTTCACGTGCCTGGGCTAAAGAAAAGCCTAAGGACATGAGCGCCTCTAGTTCATCACCGGCGGATAAGCCGCCCGCCCCGCTTAAATCTAGAGCGCCGCCAATGCGGGCGACTTTGGTTTTTAATTCTAAAACAATTCGCTCGGCGGTTTTTTTACCGATACCGGAAACTTTAGTCAGAAGATTAGCGTCGCCGCGAATAATGGCTTCTTTAATATCCGACGCCGTGGCAATGGCGAGTACCGCTAAGGCGGATTTGGGTCCGACGCCGGACACTGATAATAATAATTCAAATAATTCCAAATCTTCTGGATTTTTGAAGCCATAAAGATCAGAAGCGTCTTCACGCACGACATGATGCGTATAAATTTCTACTTCGGTCCCGGATTTTAAATCGCTGAGCAAATTTTCGGAGACATATATTTGATAACCTAAGCCATTAACTTCTAAAATAAGATAATTGGCAGCTTTATGGATAATCGCCCCGCGTAAATATGAAATCATAGGTTTGGTTGACAAAAAAGATTAATATGCTAAATTATAAGGGCTACATTCTGTTGAGCCGTCCGATTTACAAAATAGGAAAACCTATTCGTGAATTTGGCGGCTTTTTTCTTGGGAAATATAGACCTAATTGACAAAAATATTAAATATGCTAAATTATGAGCAAGGCCGTTAACTTTATGAAATAGAACAAATAGTGGACATCGGGGCAACCCGAGAAAAAGTCGCTACCAGACAAGGCTTTAGAGCCAAAGTCGAATTCATTTTATAAAGTCTTAACGGCTTTTTTCTTTACTCTAGTTCAATCAAAGCAATTTCCTTCGCAAAACACTCCCGGCCGGAATCTTAGCTTCAAGTTCAAAGATAATCATCTGGCCCCCGCCCCCGCCATGAGCTTCCTTAATTTCCGCTTGGCTCTTATAGTCCCAAAGTCTATTTAATTTCAGTCTTATTATATCATAATTCGGGGAAATTATCTCAATTATACTGCCGCCTAAAATCGTATTATGAACCTTAACTAATACTAAGCCAGCGGCGCTGGCTAAAACTTGACCACAAAATTCCCAAGCGACTTTATTATGGGAATCAGTTGTATTCTGGGCCGCCTTATCATTTAATAAAAAACCGCTCGTATAGCCGCGATTAATAATTTTTGTCTTTAATTCTTGAGAGAAATAATTTAATTTTTTGCTTAGGGCGCTCTTTTTATTTGTATTAGCTCCTGACCCGACTTTTTGCGTTTCCAGTAAAGCCGCTTTATAGATTCCGACAATCGTCGCTAGATAATAAATACTTTTCGCCCGGCCTTCAATCTTGAAACTTGTCACTCCCGCCTTAATTAACTCGGGCAAATGTTTCACTAGACATAAATCTTTAGAATTTAATAAATAGGCACCATGATTCTCTTCAACTAATTCAAAAACATCGGCGCGCTTCTCGGCTTTTATCGTTACTTCATAGGGCCAGCGGCAAGGCTGGGCGCAATCGCCAAGATTAGCGCTCCGGTCGACTAATTCTTTAGACAAAAAACATCGGCCCGAATAAGCCATGCACATGGCGCCGTGGACAAAATATTCTAGTTCTATTTTCGGTACAATTTTTTTAATTTCTTTTATTTCAGTTAAAGTTACTTCCCGACCCAAAATAATTCGCTCCACTCCCTGCTTGGCCCAAAACTTAACCGCTTCCGAGTTCGTGCAATTCGCTTGAGTTGATAAATGAATCGGAATCCGGGGACAATATTTTTTCGTTAAATTCAAGATTCCCGGGTCAGATATAATCAGGGCGTCAGCTTTTAAATTTTTTAATATTTTTAAGTAAGTCGGTAATTTTTTTAAATGCTTATTATGAGCAAAAATATTAACCGTCACATAAACTTTTTTCTGTTTTTTATGAGCGTAAGCGACCGCTTCCCTTAAAGATTTTAAATCAAAATCATTAATCCGAACTCGTAAGGAAAAATCCGGAATTCCTAAGTAAACCGCATCGGCGCCATACAAAAAAGCCGTCGCCATTTTAGCGAGATTTCCAGCCGGAGCGAGAAGTTCTATTTTTTTCATAATATTAGCTAATTTTATTATATATTCATTATACTAGAGAATAAAAGATTAATAAATATTGACATTTTAGATAAAAAATGCTATTATAAAGCTAGTCTTGGGACTTTTCTAATGCGTTTCTTTGACAAAAAGGCCTCCTAAGTAACAACACCAAAAAAAACACCATGAAAAAGTTACGCTTTCTTTCACTGATCTTAGTATCTCTTACTATCTCCCTTTCGGCTCACACAGAAAATACAATCATTGCTAAGATGGGCAAAAATATAGTCATCTACATACTTTCCCAAGATGACGTTGCGAGCCGCGTTTTTACAAGCGATAAAATTCGCTCCGAAGATTTGCTAGAATACGGCAAAGTCCAACCCGATACTATTCCTGGTCTTATTAAAACCTTAAGTAAGACCGCCGGCAATCACCTTTGGTTCAAAGAAAAAAGACCAGCAGATTTATTTCTTGTTCTTACCAAAGAAGCGACTGAGACTGATCTTTGGTCTATTATTGCGGTTAGCGCAGTTTTCGTTTTTTTAATTATTCTTGGTTTAGCGCCCCTTTGGGCTACTGGCAATAAATAGTCAAAAAACATTTCGGGACAAACCCCAGCCCTTCGCCTTTAAAAAGCGAAGGGAGTTTTTTTATTCAAAAAATCCGGACTGAGCCGGATTTTTATAAATATCTTTTTACACACTCATTTCCCGTAATTTCTTAATCCGCTCCGCAATTGGCGGATGAGTGGAAAAAGCTCGGGTCAACCAATTAGTTTT
>JAPLVX010000097.1:7123-9761 GCA_026396945.1 Candidatus Falkowiibacteriota bacterium | reverse complement strand
TCTTCCTTAAGCGGCGAAGCAATAAATAAATGCGCGGTCGCTCGATTAGCGACCTCCAAAGGTTCTTGATCGGCCGCTATTTTCTCTAAAGCCCGCGCTAGACCTTCTGGATAACGAGTCAGTAAGGCGCCGTCAGCGTCAGCCAAATATTCGCGTTTGCGGGAAATGGAAAATTGAATTAAGTAGGCAAAAATCGGCGCCAAAATCGATAAGACAATGGCGGCAATTCCGATGATTAAACCTAATTGATTCCCTTCACCGTCACTGCTGCGCCGGCGACCACCGCCAAAAAATGACCAACGCCGAAACCAGTCGGCTAGGAGAACAATAATCCCAACCAAAACCACGACCAAGGTGCTAAGCAAAATATCGCGGTTACCAATATGCGATAATTCATGGGCAATGACACCCTCAAGTTCTGACTTATCTAATTTTTGTAATAAACCAGAAGTTACGGCGATCACGGCATGATCCTTGTCGCGACCAGTGGCAAAAGCATTCGGCGCCGTGTCGTCAATAATATAAATTTTCGGTACCGGTAGGCCAGCCGTAATACAAAGATTTTCCACTAAATTATATAATTCACGAGCACTATCATGATCAATTTCTTTAGCCTTGCTCATGGCGAGAACAATCTTATCGCTAAACCAATAACTAAAAAAGCTGAAAACAAAACTAAAAATTACCGCGCCGTAAAGAATCGTGGAGTCCTGCATTGAATAGCTAAAAACATAACCGATAAGAATTATAACGATAAAAAATACGCTTAAGAGCAACCAAGTTTTACGACGATTAGAATCGCTTTGGGTATAAAGACTAGCCATAAATTAAATATTTATCCGGCAAATTTAAAAGGATAAATTAAATTTTTCTAATTATCTTTAAGATTAGACTTTTAATTAAAATTTAACCGCGACCGGTTCTTTTTCTTTGGCCTCAGCGACTTCAAAAAATTTGAATTCCGTGAAGCCTAACATCTTACCAAAAATATTAGTCGGAAAAACTTGCAATTTAGTATTAAAGTCACGAACATTCCCGTTATAGAAGCGGCGGGAAGCCATAATCTTATCTTCAGTATCAGTTAACTCGCGTTGTAGTTCTAAAAAATTCTGATTTGCTTTTAAATCCGGGTAACTTTCGGCCAGCGCAAAAATCGATTTTAGAGTCGAGGATAAATTATTCTCGGCCGCTAACTTTTTCTCCACATCAGCGCCGCTAGTATTCATGGCTTGGCTGCGAGCGGCCACCACCTTTTCCAGAGTCTCACGTTCGTGCGCGGCATAGCCCTTAACCGTTTCCACTAAGTTAGGAATTAAATCATAACGACGTTTCATTTGCACGTCCATGTCGCTATAAGCTTCCGCTACCCGATTTTTTAAACGGATTAAACCGTTGTAAAGACCAATGATTATCAAAACGATTAAGATAACCAGGCCTAAAATAATCCAGCTAATCATAGATTTTTTTGTTAATTAATTATTAATTTTTAAACTTAAATTTATTGTCTGGCCGTCAATTTTTACGGCTTTTTTTGTCTCTCCAGCCGCGCCTTTAATTATATCACTGGACAAGGTTTCTTTCATTAGCTCGGTTTTGAGCGTTTCAATCATAGCGGCCAGTTCAGCTGGGGCATCATAATAAATAAGCGCCCGATCAGCTAGATTCAAATTCGCTTCTTTGCGCATTAAATTAATTGAACGAATGAGTTCGCGCTTAATTCCCTCTTGTTTTAATTCCGGCGTTAAGGCCGTGTCTAACACTAATTCCAGTTTATCTTCTTCGCTAGTGACAAAATTAATCGTTTGGATATTTAACTCCGCCTTGATTAAACCTAGATAAGCCGGGTCTTTAATAACTTGGGCCTTAGGACAAGACACGGTCGCTGTTTTCAACATCTGTCTAATTCTAATTCCGGCCTCATCCCTTTTCGCTAAACCTAATTCCACTATTTTTCTTAAGGCACTCATCTTATCTAAAATTTCTGAATCAATCTTCCCCGCCTTTGGCCACTCCTCTAAATGAACTGATTTATTCTCATCTTTAAAATCATAAGCATTAATTCTCTGCCATAAATTTTCCGCCATAAAGGGCATAAACGGCGCGATTAATTTAGCTAAAGAATTTAAGGCTGAGGCCGTCGTGGCGAGCGCTAAATTCTTATCAACGATGTCTTCACTTTTAAAACGATCTCGACTCCGTCTTAAATACCAAGTGGAAAACTCGTCAATAAATTCCGTAATCGGTCGCATCGCTTTCGGTAAATTATAAGCCTCCATCGCCTCGGTTACTTCCTTAATTAATAAATTTAATTTAGCGATTAACCATTGGTCCAAAACATTAGCACTCTTGGTCTTAGTAGCAGATGTGGCCGACGGATCATTCTCGGACCCAAACATTTCATAAAAACGATAAACATTCCAGAGGAGCATAATATTTTTGCGCAAAGACTCCTCGACTCCCTTTTCAGAGAAATTTAAATTTTCCGCCTGCATCACCGGCGATGCGGTTAGGTAAGCGCGCAAAGCATCCGCCCCATATTTATCCATAACTAAGGCTGGGTCCGGATAATTATTTAAACGCTTGGACATTTTTTTACCGTCCTCAGCCAAGACAATTCCGTTAACCATGACGTTACGAT
>JAPLVX010000097.1:2920-7034 GCA_026396945.1 Candidatus Falkowiibacteriota bacterium | reverse complement strand
GGTCCACGCCCTCGGCAATAAATTGCGCCGGAAAGTTGTCATCAAATTTCTCTTTATTCTCCATCGGATAATGCAATTGCGCAAAAGGCATCGAGCCGGATTCAAACCAACAATCCAAAACATCCGGGATCCGTTTCATCTCACCAGAACATTTCCGACATTCAAAAGTAATTGGATCAACTTTATCTTTATGAATATCAGTGATTATTTGACCGCTGCGTTTGGCTAGCTCGACCACACTCCCAATGACTTCACGTTCACCGCAGGCGCATTCCCAAATTGGAATTGCACTCGCCCAAAAACGTTGACGGGAAATTGACCAATCGCGCGCTCCTTCAAGCCAATTGCCGAAACGCCCCTCCTTCAAATAAGCCGGTGACCAATTAATCGCCTTAGCGCTTTCAAGCAGTTGCTCTTTTATTTTTGTCACGCCGACAAACCAAGATGAAGTAGCGTAATTAATTAAGGGCGTATCACAGCGCCAGCAATGGGGATAGCTATGTTCATATTTTTCTTTACTAAATAGAGTGCCCTGGGCCGCTAAATATTTAATGATTTCTACGTCGGTCGCTACGTGATCAGCGATCGGCTTAACGTGCCGCCCAGGGAAATCTTTAACTTCCGCTTTAAAAATTCCATCCATCCCGACATGTTGAATAAAAGGTAAATTTTTGGCCTTGCCTAAATTCATATCATCCTCGCCAAAAGCGGGTGCAATATGGACAACGCCGGTGCCGTCGGTCGTGGTCACAAAATCAGCGTCGTATATTTTCCAACCATTGGCCTGGTTAGCTAAAGATTTATCATCTGAATAATAGCTGAATAAAGGTTTATAGGATTTGCCAACAAGATCGGAACCTTTTATCTCGGAAATAATTTTATAACTTTTATCCTTTAAAATTATAGCTGCTAGCTCTTGGGCGAGAATATAAAAATTATTTTCTAATTCAACCTTCACATACTCGATCTCTCCCCCGACCGCTAGGGCAACGTTCCCAATCAAAGTCCAGGGCGTGGTCGTCCAAGCCAAGATATAAGTATTATCATCAACAAGAGATTCGCCAATCTTCTGTCCCGCGTCTAATTTAAATTTCGCAATCACTGACAAATCTTTGATATCGCGATAACCCTCAGCCACTTCTGATTGCGACAAAGTCGTTTCACAGCGGGGACAAATATACATGGAACGATAATCTTGATAAATCAGACCCTTATCCCATAACTCTTTAAAAGCCCACCAAATTGAATCCATGAAATTTAAATCCATGGTTTTGTAGGCATTCTCCATATCGGCCCAACGGCCCAAGCGGCCAATAACTTTTTTCCATTCGTCAACATAGGTAAAAACCTTGGAACGGCAAAGATCATTAAATTTAGCAACGCCCAGGGCTTCAATTTCTTTTTTAGTTTTTGTGCCCAGTTCTTTCTCCACAATGTTTTCAATCGGCAAACCATGACAGTCCCAACCCCATTTACGATCAACGTGATAACCGCGCATGGTTTGATAGCGCGGAATAATATCCTTCATGACGCTCGCCACAATATGCCCGTAATGCGGAGTACCAGTCGCGAACGGCGGTCCGTCATAAAAAATGTAATCACCTTGGGGCGCCTTTTTATTCAAAGTCTTGTTAAAAATATCGGCCCGCTGCCAAAAATTCAAAACATTTTCTTCCATTTTCGGGAAAGAATTATCGCTCGCAGTTTTTTGTTCGATATTTTTGGTGTTCATGTTCATAAATCCAATATATAATTATTTTAAAAATAAATGCTAAAATCTTCAATAAATCTGGCTAGTTTGCCTCGATTTTGGGATTTTGCTATAATATAATTAAGCCAATCGGTTATGCCTATCTAGGCCAATTCCCAAATTAAAGCCGATTACGCCTGGTTTCTCGCTCTCTTCCCGCGCGCGTTTCCACACTCTTTCGTGGAACTAAACTTTCATTTTTAATCTCTCGCTCTTTTTCATCCCTTCGGGGAGGCCTGCCCGCCAGTTTCCTGCTTTGCTTCTGAACGGCGCCGTCGCTTTTTTCGCCCTAATTTAAATTTTCGAGTTTCTCTAGGCGAATGACGGCGCCTTTTTATATTGAAAAATCGATTTAAACTCCTTTCTTCTTTCTAAAATTTTTAGAGAAGGGGTAAATATCTTCATAAGGAGATTCGTACTCATTAGTGGCGGCCGTCTGGCTTGTTTCCGGAGGTTTACTTTCTGATTTCGGAATTTCGCTAGTGGGGCTAATTAACTTTTTACGATCTTTATTATTTTTCTTAACATCTTTTGAAGCTTCCGATTGCGGCGCTTCCGATTGCGGAGTTTCCGATTTCGGAGCTTCCGATTTCGGAGCTTCCGACCTTAATCCCCCGCCTGACCCTTCGGACTTGGCTTGGCCGCTCGAACCGGAATAAACTTTGGCCCAATAGGCGCTAGTGATTTTTTGTTTTTCCTCTTCTTCGGCCGCCTCCGCTTTAAGCGCGGCCTGTTTTTTCCTTTCCAGGTCAGCGGCTAATCTTTCCAAAAATGGTGACGTCGCCGATTTGGGTTTATCCCCGGAAATCGGCTTCGTTTCTAGACTACCGGTTTCCTCGGCGGCGGCGTTTACTGATTCTTTATTTTTTTTTGGTTCCTCATCACCAACAAAACCAGCTTGATCTAGCTCTGGCATTAAACTAAATTGTTCTCCTTCTTTCATATCTTTATAATTTAATTTTTAAAGGTTAATTTATGCTCCCTTGCTTCTGGCGTCTTTCCGTCTATCTGGCTAGCCAGGGAGACAATGTTTTTAAAACCCGCCCAAAACCTGGTAATAACTTCAATCTCTTCGCTTCTCTAAGCGTCAACCATTTATAATTTTGCGCTTCCCAATCAAGTTTAATCTTATCCGTCTTTACTTCGACGAACACCGGATGCACAATCCAGGTTTTCTGGTATCTCGCTTCTTCCTGATCAAATATTTCTCCCAAGCGAATTTGGGTAATTTTATTTTTTGATATGCCGGTTTCTTCTCTAAGCTCTGCCCATACTTTCTCTTTCAGACTCATTTTATCATCAAGAAAACCGGAAATTCCATTCCAATAATTAGGGTAAAGATTTAATTCCCGACTTCGCTGGACCATTAGTATCTTGCCTTTATATTTTACCACACAATTAATCACCGGTGCCCAGCGGGCCTTAGTATAATCAATTTGCCCCGGTCGAGCTTTGAATTTAACTTTCTTCATATTTTTTTGTTTTCCACAGCACTCCTTATAATTGCTAGCGAGCCTACAAGCGAAAGCGGAGCTTTCATTTGAGGCGAGCGACGCAATTTCACGTTCTGTCACGTCCGTGACAGAACTTATATTTTTTTTCACTACCGCATAAACACGGCGGATTTCCCTCTAAAAAACTTTTCACCGCTGGGAAAATATTAGCTGGTAATTCCTGGAGGGGCCACCATTTTAAAGCGGAAAATTTATTAGGTTCCATTAATTTGGCCTCACCGTCGTATTTTACAGCCTTTAAATGCACGGTGATATAATGTTTCTGTTCAGCCGGATAAACATCGCCCGTCACGCCGATTGTTTCTACGACGGAAACATTAATATCTGATTCTTCTTTGGTTTCCTTAACCGCCGCCTGTAAAAAACTTTCTCCGTATTCAATATGACCGCCGGGCGGACACCAAAAGCCGGCCGCGTGCACCGAATTTCTCAAAAGCAACAATAACTCTTGACGCTCGTTTATAATATACACGCCCACGCCGCCGCGC
The DNA here is from genome assembly GCA_026396945.1 of Candidatus Falkowiibacteriota bacterium. Classification (GTDB taxonomy): domain Bacteria; phylum Patescibacteriota; class Patescibacteriia; order Patescibacteriales; family UBA12465; genus JAPLVX01. The sequence continues at coordinate 3,282 of JAPLVX010000097.1, read as the reverse complement.
GGTCGCAATTCTTTATTAATTTCAGTCATAAATTTTTTTGCCCCGGACGAATCCGCGGCAGTGTTCTGCCCCGCAATGACATTCAAACGGTTTCTCCAGATAAGCAATCTCATCATAATCGATTATAATTTCTTCACCGGTTTTAATATCAGTTAAGGCATAGCCGATCCGGTTCTTTTCTTCAATATTGGGTTCGCAAGAATGATTAACATAACATCCCGGCGGTTCAATAATCTCGTATTGATTCCTCCCCAGTTGGACGAGATGCATTTTCTCAAATTCTGATAAATTTTTTATCGTCTCCTGACCAATCATTCGGCCTGGCTTTAAAACAAAGACTTCCTCGCCTAGCTTAAAATCCT